>JBEPWV010000009.1:0-13125 GCA_041642175.1 Clostridia bacterium | reverse complement strand
ATAACCGTATCTACTAAATTAAGACCGATACTTATAATATGCTGTATAACAACGGGAAGAGCAATTAAAAACATTGTTTTGTAAAAATATTCATCTTTTGAGAAAAAATATTTCTTAATGTTGTTTACCATGACTAGCTCCTAAAAATGTAATAAAATAATTATAACACAAAAAAAATATAAAGATACGACAAATATCCTTAAATATTGTCATTCTAAAATTTACAACCATATGATTATAATATATAATAAAAAAATCCTTATTTTTATAAAAATTATACCGATATCAACTAGAGAAGAGGCTTTCAACGAAGTACTAGAAAGAGGAGGGACCTGTTTTGACCCTAAACTTGTAAAAATCTTTATTGAAAAAGTATTAAAATAATAGGAAGCTGAAATTTCAGCTTCCTATTATTAATAAAATTATTTATCCTCCACCAAGCACTCTTTTTATTATTACACTATCTCCATCATTAAGCTTATATTCTTCATATTGGAAAATTTGTAACTTTTTATCATTTACCTTAACCATAATTGGAGTTTTATATCCCTGTATATTAGCTAATTCACTAATAGTTGTACTATTTGATACTTGTAAAAAATTACCATTAAGCTTTATCTTAATCATTTGTTATTTTCCATCAACCACTGTAGCGAAAGACTTTTAAGGGTTTCTTCTTTAGGATTACCACTTTCTTTTTCCCATCTAGCTAATTTATAGTAAAAATCTTTAGCTTTTTCATGAGTTTTTTCATCTAATACTACCCCATCAGTAGGGCCATTTTTAAGAGAAGTAAATATTTTTCGAGGAAGAATATCATCTTCTTTTGTGAATCCTTCTTTAGCATTGAATGCTCTCATCATGTTTATTCTTCTTTCTCCAATTTGCATTAATTCATATAAAGATGTTTCCCATCCTATACCCGATTTACACAACTCAACTATATCATCCGGACCATAAAGTTCCCATGAAGGCCCCCATACAAACTGGCATAAACAAAGTGTATCAAGTAAAGAAAAATATTTCTGAGTTTCCCAAGCAAACCTTACTTTGTCATCATCCATAGTCATTGAATCATCATAGCCTTTATAGATTCCAAGTTGTGCTAATCTTTTTCTTTCTATACTATCTTCAGGCATCAATAGGAAAGGATCGTGTTCACTTGATTGGTGATCTGCTCCAAAGGGGTTAACTGCATATATTAATCCTACTGCTGGTTTATATTGAGGCATATGAGCTGGAAGTTCCTGCTTTTTAACAGTAACTGTCAGTTCAACAGCTTCTTTTCCAAGACTCTTAGCATATTCATAACTCCCTTGAGCAAGCAAGAATCCAAAGCCCTCTTTTTTTGCTATTTTCTCTATTAATAAAGGTAAAGCTTCTTCATTTCCAAAGTGTAATTCTATACCTTCAGTTATCTTTTTATCTATTATTCCTTTTTCATACGCCTCCATTGCAAATGCAATTGTTGCCCCGCATGAGATTGTATCAAGTCCATACATATTACATAATTGATTAGCTAGACATATATGAGACAAACTTTTAACTCCGCAGTATGAGCCAAAAGTAGCAACGGTTTCATATTCTGGTCCTCCATAAAGGGGATTAACAATTCCTTCTATTTCAACCACTCTTTTGCATCTAACAGCACATGAAAAGCAAGTATCTCTTTCTTTCAAAACGGTATTGTACATAGTTTCACCAGTTATATTTTTTGCGCCTTCTGGAAAATAACCAGAGGTCCAATTTTTAGTAGGTAAAAAACCCTCCTCACTGAACCCTTCAAGGTCTCCATCGGTGCCGTACTTACCAAGCCCTGATACAGAACCATTCTCTTTTAGTTTTGTATTAGCACTTTTCGCAAGAGCAAAAAATTTTTTGCTATCTACTGGATTTTGTGTTTTTCCCTTAGCTACTACCACTGCCTTAATATTTTTTGAACCCATAACAGCGCCCATACCATTTCTACCATTTGCTCTATTACACATATTTATTATACAAGCATAACTTACCTGGTTTTCTCCTGCAGGACCAATTTGTGCAATTTCAATATCATTTCTGTTTAAATCTTTTCTTATTATTTTCTCTGCTTCTCCAGTTATTTTACCCCAGATGTTAGAAGCATCCTTAAGTTCCACATTTTCACCATCTATAAAAAGGTATACTGGTCTATCTGATTTTCCCTTTATTACTATTGCATCTAAGCCATTCATTTTCATGTGTGCAGGAAAAAAACCTCCTGATTGACTATCTCCAATTGTACCAGTTAAGGGACTTTTCGCTGTTATATTCATCCTACTAATACCACTAATAGGTAATCCTGTTAATGCTGATACCGAAAATACAAGATTATTATCGGGTCCTAATGCATCTACTCCAGGTTTCATATCTTTAAGGGCAAGATATACTCCCAAAGCAGATCCTCCCGGATATAATCGATAGGTTTCTCCAGGCAAAATGTCCTTGTAAATTGTTCCTTCTGTAAGATTTACATTTAGTATTTTCCCATCTGGGAAAGTTGCCATATTAATTACCTCCTATTCATTAAAACAAATTAAATATAAATTATTTTAACTTATCAATTTCTTTGAGCACATCCTTTACTTCTTCTAATTCAACATCTGTTAAAGAAAGTCTCGGCAATCGTGTTGGACCGGAATCTTTCCCTATTAATTTCATTGCAGCCTTAACTCTAGCTAAAGGTTTATTTGAGTTTTCCAACATGTGTAGTAATGGATAAAGCCTATCAAAAATCTCTTTAGCCTTTTCAATTTCATTTTGTTGAATATAATCATAAATTAATTTTGTTTCATGAGGTACGATATTTCCTGAAACACAGATCCAGCCTTCAGCCCCTAGCAAAAAATTTTCAAAAGTTAAATCTTCCCCTCCACAAAATATAGTTATTTCATCATTTGTTTCTCTTCTAAAGTCTGATATTCTCCTTAAGTCTCCGGATGCATCCTTAATATACTCTACATTTTTAATTTTATATAGTTTACCTATCATATCAGGTTTAATATCTACACCAGAATGAGGAGGATTATTGTATATCATAATAGGTATATCAACAGCATCTGATACTGCTTTGTAATGTGCCAATAGTTCTTCTTCGCTTGGCAAGCAATAGTATGGGTTAATTATCAAAACAGCATCTGCTCCATTTTTATAAGCATGTTTAGTTAGTTCTATTGTATCCTTTGTTGTTTCGGCAGCAGTACCTACTATGCATCTCATTTTTCCGTTTATATGCTTCAATGCTTCTTCTGCAGTACTTAATCTTTCATCTTTGCTTAAACTAGAAAATTCTCCGGTGCTGCCCAAAATACACACCCCTGGCATTTCTAACTCCAAATACCAATCTAAATTTCTTTTTAACGCAACAATGTCAACTTCTTGTTTCTCATTCATTGGCGTTACTAAAACAGGAAAGGTTCCTTTTAGCTTTTTCAAAATATTATTCCTCCATTTTTAGTATTATTTAGATTATCCATTTTTTAACTTTTCTTAGTTTATTGAATGAATATCTAAACATCTCTCAATTGGTCTGACCAGATTGAGTAAAAAAATATAACTTTTTTAATATAATTGACACTAACATAACCATTTATGTATAATATAGCCTATAAACAAAGATAAATCAAGGTTTTTTAAAAAATTGATAAAAATCTCTTAGGATGTGAAATTTATGGAGTCTTTAACAACTGAAAATATCAAAAAACATTTTATTAAAGAAATTGAGAATGGTTCTATTTCCATTGGACAGAAATTAGATTCAGAAAGGCAACTGTCAAAAGAATTTAAAGTTAGCAGGTCAACTATTCGTGAAGCTATTCGCGAATTAAATGCTCTTGGATATTTGGACACAGTAAACAAAGTAGGAACCTATGTATGTTCCAAATATTTAGAAACTGCAACAGATGAATCAAGTCTAAAAAAATTTATAGATTTAGCTCCAATTATTGATTTAATGGAAGTTAGATATATTTTAGAATCAAATTTTGTTGATTTAGCTGTTCATAGAGCTGAAGAGAGTGATCTTCAAAAAATAAGTAATTTAGTAAAAAAAATGAAAACAAAAAATATCTCTGAAACTGACTACTATAAGTATGATTTGGAGTTTCATTATTTAATTGCAAAATCAACTCATAATGTAGTAATTGTTGAACTTATGAAAGTAATAAGAGATAGAATTCAATCTAACAGAGAATTATTTATCGAATCTGGTAAGCAAACAATGGAAAAAGATATTGCTTTATTCGAATCGATTGTTGAAAATATGAAGCTTAAAAATGTAAAAGAAACAAAAAAATTATATGATGAGCACTTAAGAACAGTTACTGCAACTATAAAAGGATCATAATTATATTATAAAAACTGGTCAGCTTAATCGATTTAACTAGAGGAGGATTTATGATTTATTTAGATAGTTCGGACATTGAAAAATTGTCAGAAGAAGTGGATCTTATAAAATCATTAGAAAAAGGATTTAAAATTTTTAAAGATAAAACCTATCAAATGCCGGACAGGATGCATTTAGATAAAGGAAATGACACAGTATTATATATGCCCTGTCTTACAAATGAAACCATAGGAACTAAAATAATATCCTTATTTCCTAAGAATAAAGAAAAAAATATACCTGTAATAAATGGGATAATGCTTTTGAACGATATAGATACGGGATTACCTAAAGCTATACTTAATGGAAGTTCTATAACAGCGTACAGAACTGGAGCTCTTGGAGCTACAGGCATAAAGTATACTACCGGTAAAAAATGTCAAAATATAGGATTGATAGGACCTGGAGTTCAAGGTTTTTACCAATTACTTTTTGCAGCTAAGGTTAGAGATGTAAAGAATATGTATGTTTACGGAAGAAACAAAGATAACTTGGATAAATTTATAGAAAAACTTAAAAATAAACTGCCGGGTATAAATATCACTGCTTCTAAAAATCCAGTTGAATTAGTTAAAAACTCTGAAATTATAATTACAGCAACACCATCGAAAAAACCTGTTATTCCTAACGATAAAGAGTTACTTAAAGGAAAACATATTATTGCAATAGGGTCATACAAGCCCGAAATGAGAGAAATCCCAGATTCGGTTTATGAACTTGTTGAAGAAGTATATATAGACACTGAATTAGCTGTAGAAGAAGCTGGAGATATTATAAAACCTTTAGAAGACAACCTGATCAATAAAGAACAAATTAAAACTATTAATCAAGTTATGGAAAATAAAAGCATTAAAATAGAAGGCAAAACTACTTTATTTAAATGTGTTGGTATGGCTTTACTGGACTTAGTAGTAGCAGAAGAGATTTATAAAAAAGCTTTAGAATTAAATATTGGTAACAAATTGTCTAAATAACTTTAAGAACAGGTGATAAACTTACATATATTCTTGAAAAAACCTTTAAATGTATTGACATATATGTATATTTATAGTAAATTTAAACAAATAAAACCTTTAATTATAGCACGAGAGGCTAAAAAGGTAGTAAAAACAGGGAAAATCTAGGCCTTTCTGCTATTTATGCAGGAAGGCTTTTTTATACTTTAAATTAGTTCTGAGAAACTAAAAAGGAGGAAAAATGAGAATAAGACATTTGATAGAACCGGAAGATTTATCAATAGAAGAACTGGATAAATTACTAAAACTGGGAAGTAAAATCCAAAAAAACCCAGGAAAATATTCAAAAGTATGCGACGGCAAAATACTGGCAAGCTTATTTTACGAGCCCAGTACAAGAACGAGACTGTCCTTTGAAGCAGCTATGTATAGACTTGGAGGCAGTGTAATAGGATTTTCTTCACCTAAATCCTCATCGGTATCAAAAGGAGAAAGTCTTCAGGATACTATAAGAACAGTAGGATGCTACGGGGATATTTGTGTCATGAGACATCACATAGAAGGTGCCCCAAAAGCAGCATCAATGAAATCAAACATTTCACTTATAAATGCAGGAGACGGTGGTCACCAGCATCCGACTCAAACCCTTACAGACCTACTTACTATAAAATCTCTAAAAGGAAGATTAAATAATCTTACCTTAGGATTATGCGGTGATTTAAAATACGGAAGAACGGTACATTCGCTGATAAAAGCCTTATCAAGATACGACAATATAAAATTCATACTAATCTCACCAGAAGAGTTAAAAATTCCAAAATACATAAGAGAAGAAATTCTCACAAAAAAAAATATAGAATTTAAAGAAACTAAAGACTTAGAAGAATCTTTATCTGATTTAGATATTTTATATATGACCCGAATACAACAGGAAAGATTTGAGAACAACTCAGAATATTTAAGATTAAAAGATACTTATATCTTAGATACTGATAAACTGAAAAAAGCTAAAGAAGATATGTTTATTATGCATCCATTACCAAGAGTTAATGAAATATCAATAGAGATAGACGATGATAGCAGAGCGAAATACTTCCAACAGGTAGAATACGGTATGTATATAAGAATGGCTCTTATTTTTAGTTTACTAAACGAAGAAAATATACTAAATAAAGATAATATAGTAAGTGAAGAAATAGTAAACTCCAGTAAAAAATGCGAAAATTCTAAATGTGTTGTAAATTATGAAAGAAATATCAAAAATATATACATGGCAGTAGATAAAGATAAATCTCTTTACAAATGCTTTTATTGTGATAACATCCAAAGACTGGAGAGTCAGGAGGATATTCTATGAATCTATTAATAAAAAATGTAAAATTAGTAGATTATCAATTAAATCAAGCAGGAGATATACTAATTGAAAATGGTATTATTAGCAAAATAGGAAAAAACATCAGTAGAGAAAAGATTCCTGTTATAGATGGTAAAGGTAAAACTTTAATGCCTTCCTTTATAGATACTCATGCCCATTTTAGAGAGCCGGGATACGAATACAAGGAAGACATAGAAACAGGAAGCAAAGCGGCTTTAAAGGGTGGATATACGGCTGTATTACTAATGGGAAACACTAGTCCTGCTGCCAGCAGTAGAAAAATAGTAGAATATGTTTTAAATAAAGGAAAAGAATTGGACTTATTAGATATACTTCAAGCTGGAACAATCACAGAAAATCTTGAAGGAAACAGTTTAGATCATTTAGAAGATATTAAAGATATAGTAAAGGTAATTACGGATGACGGTAAAGGAGTATTAAGGAGTAAGGTTATGTTTGATGCTTTAGAATATGCAAAAAACAACGACTTAATAATAATGTCCCATGCTGAAGATCCATCCTTTACGGAAACAGATATGAGATTAGCAGAAAATATAATGACCTTTAGAGATATAGAACTGGCTAAAATATCCGGTGGTAGGCTTCACTTTGCTCACGTGAGCACAAAAGAAGCAGCGGAAAGAATTATTAAAGAAAAGAAGAAATACAAAAATATAACCTTCGAAGTGACACCCCATCATATATATTCCTACGATAAGGTGGATTATAGAGTTAATCCTCCCCTTAGAAAAAAAGAAGATAGAGACTATCTAGTTGAATGTATTAGAAATGGAGAAGTTGACTGCATAGGAACGGATCATGCCCCTCACAGTAAAAAAGATAAAGAAAATGGTGCACCGGGAATTTCAGGAATTGAAACTGCATTTCAACTTTTATATACGAAACTAGTAAAGGAAGAAGGTGTTACACTAAACAAATTATCGGAAATAATGTCGAAAAATACCGGCGAACTTCTAAAATTAAACAGTGGAAAACTACAAGAAGGATACCAGGGTGATTTAGTATTAATAGATGAAAAATCAAGTAGTGTAATTAATGGGGATGATTTTACATCAAAAGGTAAGAACACACCCTTTAATGGAGAAAAAGTGTTTGGAAAGATTTTAATGACTGTGAGAAATGGAGAAGTAATGTACAGGGAGGAAATATAATGATAGTAGATAGACTATATGAACGTGTAGAGGAAAAAGGTCATGTGTGTTTAGGACTGGATACGGATTACAGCTACATACCAAAATGGTTTGCAGAAAGCTTTAAAAGTAAAGGAGAAGCAATTTATAACTTCAATAAGGAAATTATAGATAAAACCTACGATTCAGTAGCCTGTTTTAAAGTTCAAATAGCATATTATGAAGCATTAGGTCTGGAGGGCATGAAAGCTTATAAAAGAACCTTAGATTATATAAAAGAAAAAGATACAATTGTAATTTCCGATATAAAAAGAGGAGACATTTTCAAAACTGCAGAGATGTATGCTCAAGGGCATTTTGAAGGTGATTTTGAAAGCGACTACCTTACCTTAAACTCATACATGGGTTTAAATGATTCTATCGAACCATTTTTGCCCTATATTGAAAATGAGAATAAAGGAGTTTTTGTACTAATCAGAACCTCTAATAAAGGAGCCAATGATTTTCAATATATAAAAAATTCCCAGGGAGAAGCTGTGTATGAAATAGTAGGAGAAAAAGTTAATCAATTGGCTGAAAAATACATTGGAAAGTACGGTTTTAGTTCATTAGGTGGAGTAGTAGGATGTACAAATAACGAAGAAAGTAAAAAATTGAGAAGTAAAATTAAAAATCTTTTCTTATTAATACCAGGATTTGGAGCTCAAGGAGGAGGAGCTAAAGATGTAGTACCTTATCTTATAAAAGGTAACGGTGGAGTAGTAAATTCATCCAGAGGACTACTTCTGGCTTATAAAAACAAAGAAGAAGGATATAAAAACTTTGCTGAAGAATCTAAAAATGCTGTAATAAATATGAGAGACAGTATTATTAAGGAGTTGAAATAGTGAGGCTAACATACAGTAGAATTTTAAATAACACCCATATTACTGAAGATATTTATCAACTGGAAGTAGAATTTGAAGATAGAAAAATAAACCCGGGACAATTTTTTATGGTCAAATCCTTAGAAGGTTCCTACTTGCTGCCTCGACCTATAAGTGTATTCGACTACGACGGTAAAACTCTAAAACTTCTATACAAAATAGTAGGTAAGGGAACAAAAATCTTCAGTAATTTAAAAGAAGAAGAAAAGGTTCAAATACTGGGACCCTTAGGAAATGGATTTTCTTTAGAGGATATTGATGAAAATACAGCATTAATAGGCGGTGGAATTGGTATAGCTCCTTTAAACTATTTAATTAAAGGACTTAAAAGAAAAAATATTGATTCCTACTTAGGATTTAGAAATGAGATTTACTCTCTGGAAAATTTTGAAAAGTATTCTAATAATATAACTATAACTACGGAAACAGGAAACTTTGGAAAAAAAGGCTTTATTACCGACTATATTGACTGGGATAAATACGACACTTTAATAACCTGCGGCCCGGAAATAATGATGAATAAAATCATAAAAATAGGAATAAAAAAGAAAATTAAAACCTATGTTTCTTTAGAAAAAAGAATGGCTTGTGGAATTGGTGCCTGTTTAGGATGTTCCGTTAAGACTGTGAAAGGCATGAAAAGAGCCTGTAAAGAAGGTCCCGTATTTTTAGCTAACGAACTTATTATCGAGGAGTAGATATGGCGAATTTAAAAATCAATTTTTTAGGAAAAGAATTTAAAAATCCTGTTTTAAGTGCCAGCGGTACCTTTGGATTTGGAGAAGAATACGAGGATATATTTGACATCAGTAGGTTGGGTGGAATATGTTCCAAAGGACTTACATTAAATCCTAAGGAGGGAAACGAAGGCATAAGGATATGGGAAACTTCTATGGGTTTAATGAACAGTATAGGTCTTCAAAATCCTGGAGTAGAGTCATTTATTTCCCGGGAAATAAATATTATGAAAAAGTATAATACAAATATTATTGCTAACTTAGGGGGAAATACAGAAGAAGAATATTTGAAAGGCATTGAACTATTGAATACTTGTGAAGTAGATATAATAGAGCTTAACATTTCCTGTCCCAACATCAAACACGGGGGTATGGCTTTCGGTATTAAAAGCAAAACAGCTTATGATATAGTAAAAAAATGTAAAGATATTTCGGAGAAACCTATGATGGTTAAACTATCTCCAAACGCTGAAAATATAGGTGAAATGGCAAGAGCCTGTG
The DNA here is from genome assembly GCA_041642175.1 of Clostridia bacterium. Lineage (GTDB taxonomy): Bacteria > Bacillota > Clostridia > Tissierellales > Dethiosulfatibacteraceae > UBA8670. The sequence continues at coordinate 3,077 of JBEPWV010000009.1, read as the reverse complement.
AGGAAGGGGGAGCAGACGCATTATCCCTTATAAACACCTTCAGTGGAATGGCAATTGATATAGATAAGAGAAAGCCAGTATTTAAAAATAAATACGCAGGGGTTTCAGGACCGGCAATTAAGCCAATTGCTTTAAGAATGGTACATGAAGCGGCACAAAAGGTTGATATACCCATATGCGGAGTTGGAGGGATAAGCTCGGGAAGAGATGCTGTTGAATTTCTTATGGCAGGTGCTTCTCTCATACAGGTAGGTACAGCCAACTTTATGAAACCGGATATATGTATAGATATTATTAATGAAATAGAGGTATTTTTATTAAAAGAAAATATCGAAGATATAAATAAAATAATAGGTATAATTTAAGGAGTGAAAAAATGATAGATGGATTAAAATTATTAAAAGAAAGTGAAGCTTTATTAGAAGGACATTTTTTATTATCTTCAGGAAAGCACAGTCCTAAATACGTTCAGTGTGCAAAGTTAATGCAGTATACAGATAAAGCAGAAAAAATGGTATCTTTAGTAGCTGACAAGATAAAGAATTTAGATATAGAGCTGATAGTTGGACCGGCAATGGGAGGCATAAGACCTGCCTATGAATTAGGCAGACAGCTGGGTATTAGAACAATTTTTACCGAAAGAAGTGAGGGTGAAATGACTTTAAGAAGAGGTTTTGAAATAAAAAAAGGTGAAAAAATCTTGATAATGGAAGATGTTGTAACTACAGGAAAATCTTCTCTTGAAACTGCAGAAGTATTAGAAAACCTTGGAGGAGAAATAGTAGGAATAGGATGTTTAGTAGATAGAAAGGTAAGTGTTTTAGACATACCAATTTACAGCAGCATAGAGCTTTTCTTTGATACATATGAAGAAAAAAATTGTCCAATGTGCAGAGAAAATAGCAAAGCGGTAAAGCCGGGAAGTAGAAATTTATAAATATTACAGAATAAATACATATTCACAAATCTCTTGACAGGATAATAAATATATAATAATCTTATAATGATAAAATAAAAAAAGGAGGAGAAATTATGTTAAGAATAAGTTATAAGCAAGCAATTAAAAATGCAGATTATGTAACTATTTCAGGCATAAGTGCGTCTTTTTTGGAATTAAATGCACAATCCTCCGGAATCAATATACTATAGAATTAGTCTATAATACCGTGGGTTGTGTACCTGCGGTTTTTTTATTTTTAAATATTTCAACCGTAGGGGTAAAACTCTACGGTTTTTTAATGAGGTGAATTATGAAAAATTTTAATTTATTATGGAATTATATGAACAATAACAAAATTAAATACTTACTATCAATCACAGCAACAGGGTTAGCTGTAGCATTTTCTCTAACCATACCTTTAATACTTCAAGTAGTTATAGACTATATATTAGTTGGTAAAGAAGTAGAAGGAAATATATTTGTAGAAAGACTCTTTGGATTTTTAGGAGGAAGCAGATACTTGATCGATAATCTGTGGTTGTGTGGTATATTAATTATACTAATAACAGTAATTCAAGGTGTGTTCCTGTACTATAAAGGGAAATTATCTGCTGAAGCTTCGGAAGACGTGGCAAAAAATTTAAGAGAAAAACTTTACGATCACATACAGCATTTAGATTATGCCTATCATAAAAATGCTGACACAGGGGATTTAATTCAAAGAAGTACCTCAGATGTTGAAACTATAAGAAGATTCCTATCTGTTCAGATGGTTGAAGTAGGAAGAGCAATTTTTATGGTGGGAATTTCTTTGTACGTAATGCTGAATTTAAATGTTCAACTTACTATGATAGCTATGGTTACGACCCCATTTATATTTATATTTTCATTTATGTATTTTAAGATAATTCAAAAAAGCTTTAGAATATCAGATGAATCTGAAGCTGAACTTTCGACAGTTATCCAGGAAAATCTAAATGGAGTAAGAGTTGTAAAAGCTTTCGGTAGAGAAAAATTTGAAATAGAGAAGTTCAAAGAAAAAAACTTACAGTACAAGAAAAAAACCTACAAGGTTATCATGAACTTAGCATACTACTGGTCTATCTCGGATTTTATGACTATAACACAGATTGCTTTAGTTGTTGTAGCCAGTATTTACTATTCAAATCAAGGACTTATAACTTTAGGAACTGCAGTTGTTTTTATCAGTTATATTTTTAGAATTATCTGGCCTATTAAACAGTTGGGAAGAATATTGGCGGATTTAGGAAAGGCCTTGGTATCTAGTGAAAGGATTCAAGAAATTCTAGACGAAGAAAGAGAAGAAGAAAAATCGGGAGAAACTAAGCCGGAAATTAAAGGAAATGTAGAGTTTAAAAATGTAAGCTTTGAATATCCCGATGACGAAACTCACCCAGTATTAAAAGATGTATCTTTTAAAGTAAGTAAAGGAGAAACAGTTGCAATTGTTGGTAAAACAGGTTCCGGTAAATCTTCTTTGGTTCATCTTTTGCCAAGATTGTACGACGTAAAAAAGGGTGAAATTGTAATAGATGGACACAATATAAATACAATTGAAAAAAAATGGCTTAGAAAAAATGTAGGAATAGTCCTGCAGGAGCCTTTCCTTTACTCTACAACCATACAAAAAAATATTAGTTTTCAAAATGAAAACAATCCAAAAGATATATATGAAGCAGCTAGAATAGCTTCCGTGCATCATGTAGTGAAAGAATTTGATCAAGGTTATGATACTTTAATAGGAGAAAAAGGTGTTACTCTGTCTGGTGGACAAAAACAGAGAATTGCAATAGCCAGAACTATAATAAACAACTACCCAATATTAATATTTGATGATTCTTTAAGTGCTGTAGATACAGAAACAGATATTGCTATAAGAAAGGCCCTTAGAGAAAGAAAAAAAGATGTTACAACTTTTATAATATCCCATAGAATTTCATCTATTTATGATGCAGATAAGATAATAGTTCTTGAAAAGGGAAAAATTAAAGAAATGGGTAAACATGATGATTTAATTAATAAAGAAGGAATATACAAAAGAATATACGACATACAAAACGTTAAAGAATATGAAGTAGAAGTTGAAAGGAGGGAAAGAGATGGAATTTAAAGAACA
>JBEPWV010000008.1:0-14754 GCA_041642175.1 Clostridia bacterium | reverse complement strand
ACATATTATCATTCCTTCCTGGAGTTAAATTTTAAGCCATTTTTTATTGTATTCTTCCTTAGTCATTGTAGGTTTAAATTTTTTCAGTATATTTTCTGTTTTTTCAATATTTTTCATCATGTCGTAAGCTGTTCCTGCTAACACTTTTCCCGGGATAATATATGCCATTTCTTCATCTTTTATTTTGAAATCGTAGTTATGGTAATCTCCTTCAAATCCGCTGTAACCTATTTGAATTACCGGAGTCATTGCTGAAACATCGGACAAATCATCCGAAGCAAAGGTTCTGCCTCCGTTGTATATATTATCATCTTCTATAAATGTCTTAGCGTTTTCCAAAATTGTTTCAGCCATTGGACTAAAGTAGTTGCTTGGCAAATATCCTGGAATATTTTTGATATTGCATTCACACCTTAAAGCCTTAGCACTGTGTATAAAGGCATTATCGATTTTTTCATTAGCATCAAATATAGCTTCAACACTTGCTGCTCTTACGTAGGTTTCTAATTCAACATTATCCGGTACAGCATTCACTGCATCTCCACCCTTTTTAATAATAGGGTGAAATCTTACATGATCGTCATCCTGAAAAGTTTCTCTTAAAAGACCAACAGCATTAATTGCAAGAGTTGCAGCATTCAAGGCATTTCTGCCTAAATGAGGATAAGCTCCAGCATGAGCACTTTTTCCTTTAAAGTAGGCTGTTTTTGCTAAAAATCCGTTATTGGATATATCTGTTTCTATAACCCTACCTTCTCTTCCATTTCCGTGAGAGGCTAAGACTATATCTATATCATCAAAGGCTCCTTCAAGAATTAAATTCTGTTTTCCTGAGAAAGCTTTTATCTTTCCTTCTTTTACTAAGTTCAATCTATATTGAAAATCTACAAATTCTTCTGCTGGAGCGGTTATTAATGATACCTTGCAGTTAAATTCTTCGTGAATACCTGTTTCAGCAAAGGCTTTAAATGCTCCCAACATTATTGTCATTTGTGAATTATGTCCGCAGGAGTGGGCTCCATTATCTTCTTTATTTGCATAGGGATGATTTATAGTGGGAGTTGCGTCCATATCACATAAAAGTCCTATGTGAAGATCATCTCCGGTACCTATAGTAGCTTTAATTCCTGTAATTGCATACTCTTTAAAGTCGGATAGTTCTATGTCTTTGATAAATTCTTTTATTAACTTTTTAGTATTTTTTTCCTTGTATCCTAATTCCGGATTTTTAAAAACTTCATTCCCGAAATCAATGAGTTTCTCTTTATTTTTCTCTATTACTTCATATATTTTATCTTTCGTAGTAATCACCTCTTATTTATTAATAAATATCTCTATCTTCTCACCAAAGGCTTTCATGAAAAATTTAGTTAGAAAACCCGTTAAAAATACTGATATTATAGTCCCTTCTTTAAATCCTACTAACTCTCCGATAAATACCAGAGAGACAATAATTGCTAAAATAACTATTGTGGAATCAAAAGCTATTTTAATATTTCCAAATTCCTGCTTAGTTTTATCCGCTATAGCTTTTATAGCTCCTTCCGCCGGGGGTATAACAACATTTGATATTACAGATAAAGTTATACCTAAAGCTAGTACAAAACATCCTATAACTAGTATAATCAATCTGTTTATATAAAACTCAGGATTTACTCCTCTTACTAAATACATTGATAAATCGATAAAGGTACTAAACATAATCCCTACTACTATTTGAAAATACTGTCTTTTTTCAAAGTCTTTTCCATATATAAGCAGCTGTATTGCTATATAAGTCACAGTAAGAAAAAAGGTAGTTATACCAAAGCTAAAAGGTGTGATAAAGGATAAAGCATAGGGAAAGGTACTAACGGGAGCTATTCCCAGTTCCGTTTTAGCTGCAATGGCTATCCCTAAGGCATATAGGAACAATCCTAAAGCATAGACAAATACTCTTTTCTTACCAAAGTAATTCTCAGTCATTTTTTTCTCCTATTTACTTACATTCTTCGTCTAGTTTGCTAAATCCATCCATTAATATTTTTATAAATTTTTCTCTATCTACATCTACTAATACTCTTGTGTTAGGATTTTCGTACTTCATCCAAGGTCTGTTATCCGCGGCTGTTCTTCCTCTATGTGGTCCATCTGAAGTATCTATCTCTACTTGTAAATCCTTATATTCAAATATTTCAGGATTCATAAGATACATTACACTGCAAACATCATGAAGTGGGTATGAAGCGTATCCTTCACCTCTATGATATTGAACATAAAAATTAAGAAGGTGTCCACACATTTTAGATACCTTGCCCTCTTTATTCATTAACTCTTTAATTTCTTCATCTGTGATTCCCGCTTCATGAGTTACTTCAAGACCACTCATTATTACCGGAATACCTGATCTAAATATAACTGCTGCTGCTTCAGGATCTACATATATATTAAATTCTGCATGAGGAGTAAAGTTTCCAGCGTAAATTGATCCACCCATAATGGATATAGCTTCTATTTTTTCTTTAACTTCCGGAAAGGTAGCTAATAAAAGTCCAACATTTGTCATAGGTCCTACCGGAACTAATGTAACCTTACCTTCGCAGTCCATTATTTTATCTCTCATAAAAGTAATTGCGTTGGTTGAATCCAAGTCAAAAGTAGGTTCCGGAAAATCCCATCCGTCTAATCCGGATTTTCCATGTACCATGTCTCCCAGTACTAAATCTCTGTATATAGGTCCGGCTTTTCCGCTGGCTGCCGGTGTACTCATTCCTAAATAGGTATACAGCTTTCTAAGGTTTAAAGTTACCTTTTCTAATGTTTGATTTCCAGCTACAGTTGTTACTCCTAATATGTTGAATTTGTCCTGATTTGCTAAAGCTAAAAGTATAGCCATTACATCATCATGCCCTGGATCACAGTCAATAATAATATTTCGTTTTTCCATTTTTACCTCCGTTATTATATTAATTTCCCTATATTTTTATTTACACCAAAGTACTCCGTAGATAAAGCAGCTGTTTTGTTTGCTTTTTCTAGTGCCTCTACTATATCTAATCCTTTTATTAAAGAGCTTATCAGTATACCGTTAAAAGTATCTCCAGCTCCTGTTGTATCTACTACTTTTGATTTTTTGCCTTCAATTTTTATATTGTAATCCTTCCTCAGTAGTTCACATCCCTGTTCACCCTTTGTAATTACGATTTTAATATTTTTATCAATTAATTTTTTTATGAATTCTTCTGATTTTTTATTGATAAGCTTTTTATATCCTTCTACATTAAAAGAAAGTATATCTGCATTTTCCATAAAGAATTCTATATTATATTCATCTTTCAACATAGTTCTTTCAATATCGTAAAAAATCTTCACATTTTCTTTTTTTAAAGTTTTTACCAAATCTGTCGAATCTGATATTCTGTACATTTCAGGGATGTTAGTATATAAATATTTTGCACTTTTTAATGCTTTCATCTGTTGTTTATTCAAAGCAATCTCGGGTTTTTTATCCTCATCCAACACAAAGATTACTCTTTCTCCCTTTGTATTTACTATTATAGTTCTCATAGTCTTATGATTATCGTATGTGCAAAGAGACTTGTCTATATTATGTTTTTCTAAATCTTCTACTATCAAATCTCTAAACTCGCTTCCTATTACATCCAGCATATATGTCTTTATTCCTGTACTTGCTATAACACAGGCGGCGTTGTATGGCATTCCTCCTACCTGGTAACCTTTAAATTCTGCTAAGGTTTTATCTCCTAGTTTAGGCCACTCACTACTTGTAATGTAGTCATCGATACATACTGTTCCTATTGAAACAACATAGTCTTTACTATCCATTTTCTTTGCCTACTATATTAAATATTTCTTCAGCTGTTTTTTCTAAATTGTAGTCATTGGCATCATTTAGTATTTTAATATAATCTTCAGGTAGGGACTCTATACCATTTAATGCTCCTGCAATACCTCCTACCATTGTAGCTACAGTATCAGTATCATTTCCTATGTTAACTCCTGCTATTACGCATTTTTTAGTATCTCCGTTAAATGATGCTAAGATTCCGTAAACCGCTGGCACTGCCTCTGATACGTGTATTCCTGTTCCTATAATATCGTATATTTCTTCCAAAGCTTCGTCAAAATCTTTTGATTTCTTTCCTATTTCTACTGCCAACTTAATACGTTTTGACACACTTGGTCCTGCAGCTATTTTATTCATATCTTTACCGATTTTAAAACCTTTTTCCGCTCCATAAATACCAGCTTCTATAACTTCATCTAAAGTAGCGTTCTGTTCCAGTGCCTTTGCAACAGAGGCTGCAACAGCACAGGCTCCTGATATGGATAAGTTGTTATTGTGAGTTGGTTTACACACTTCTACAGCATCTTTAATAGCTTTTTCTATATTTCCCGGATTAAAAAGTCCTACAGGTAGTATCTTCATTGCCGATCCGTTTGTAGCTTTAGAGTTGTAATTAACCATTCCTGTTTCTTTCTGATAATCGTAATCTTTATCTTCTTTTAAATACTCCAATGCTACTTTTGTTGTAGGTCCGGCAAATTTTTCAAAATATTCTTCATTTTCAGACCATTTTAACAATCCTTCTTTAACGGATTCACTTTCTATTTTTCCTTGATTTTTAATAAAACTTTCTGTAAGAAAATAGGCCATACTGAAATCATCAGTGACCTGGCCTGCTTTTCTTCCTTTTGCGAAGACATCCTCGGGTGGTGGTAAAAACTCTTTAACATATCCACTGTATTTTTTAATTATCTGTTCTCTGGTTCTCATTTCAGTTACAGCTCCCATGGCATCGCCAGCACAAGCTGCAACTAAAGATCCTAAGATTTTATTCTTCATCTAATCATCCTTTTATTTTTCTATTGTTCTTTCCTTTTTCTTCATATTTCTATAACTAAAAGCTGATAATCCTACTATAACAGTAATATATGGAAGCATTTGAATTAACTCGTAAGGTATGTCTATGCCGGTTTGAAAAACATTGGCCATAGCATCTGAAGTACCAAATAGTAGTGCAACAAGCATACCTCCTATAGGTGTGCTTCTACCCATGGCATTTGCAGCTAATCCTATGAATCCTCTTCCTGCTGTCATGTTAGTTGTAAAGTATGACAAATATCCCATTGATAAAAATGCTCCTCCAAATCCTGATAAAACACCACTTAGACCTAAGGCAATATACTGAATTTTATGGACGTTAATACCAACGGATTCAGCAGCATTAGGGTTCTCTCCAACAGCCCTTATTTTTAATCCTAGCGGAGTTTTATACATAAACATATGCATTAAGAAAACACTTACAAAAACAAAGTAAGTTAATACATTATGTCCCGATAACACTCTTCCTAAAAAAGGTATATTTTGAATTAGCGGTATGTTAATATTTGGAAGTACCAAACTATCAATAGAAGATGACACTCCTCTATCGCCCGATATTAAAAACAGCATAAATATAGTACCACCGGCAGCCATAAGGTTTATAGCAATCCCGGCTAATATATCATTAGTTTTGAATTTTAATACTAAAAAGCCTAAAAACAAACCGACTAAACAGCCAAAGAATATAGCAGATAATAATCCAAGCCATGCACTATTAAAGATTGCACTGAATATTACCCCTATTAAAGCAGATAAAAGCATTATACCTTCTAAGGCTATGTTAAATATACCGGATCTGGAAGAAACAGCCCCGGCCAAAGTTGCAAAAAGAATTGGGGTAGTTACTCTCAAAATTACTCTTAAAAAGTTTGCTGAAATTAAAATCTCAAATACCGTCATCTTATTCAACTCCTTCCGTATCTATAGAAGACTTAGCTTCTTTAGCTACCAGTTTATGTCTGTATTTAGCTAAGAATTGTTCTGCTACTATTAGTATTATTATAGTCCCCTGAGTAATAGATACAATTTCAGGAGTTACATCTGTAGATCTAGACATTATGTCTGCACCTATTCTTATATAAGCCAAGAAAAATGCTGTTAATGGTACGTAAATTGGATTATTTTTAGCTAAAGTTGCAACTATAATTGCATCCCAACCGTATCCTAATAATGTAGTCCATGTAAATCTCCTGTACAGTCCTAAAAGATGAATTCCTCCACCCATTCCGGCAATGAAACCACCTATAATTTGTGATATTAATATTACTTTTAAAATATTTATTCCTGAAAATTTTGCGAAATCTTCATTTTGACCGGAAACTCTAATCATATATCCCATTTTAGATTTATATAAAAATATATAAGCTCCTGCAGTAAATAGAAGAGCAATTATCAATCCTATATGAATATTAGTCCCGGATATTATGCTAGGTAACTTTGAACTTGCAGGTAGTGTAAAAGATGCAACTGATCCTGCTCCAGGATCTCTTAAATAATAGTTTAGTATATAGCTTGCAAAAAATAAGGCTATATAGTTAAGCATTAAAGATGAAACAATCTCGTTTGCTGTAGTTTTAATCTTTAATATAGCAGGTATAAATGTAAATACTGCTCCTACAAGTCCAGCTAGTAGTATAGCTACATATGGGTGTATAAATCCAGGCATCGGTAAATTTAATGCCACTACAGCTGCTATAACTCCACCAATGTGGAAAGCTCCCTCTGAAGCAAGGTTAATCTGCATAGCAGAAAACATTATACTTACTCCTAATCCTGTAAAAATGAGAGGAATAGTTAATTCTATAACATTTCCAAAAAGTCTCTTTCTAGAAATAGGTCCAGTAAGCATTTGCTTTATAGCTTCTAATGGTTCTTCACTAATAAAAAATATAATTATAAAGGAAATACCTAAAGCAATAACTATAGAAGCTGTTGTTCTTATAACATTAAATTTAGTATCTTTATTCATAGGTTATTCCCTCCAAATCCTCATCTTTTTTTATTCCTAACATATATTTACCTAATTCTTCTTCTGTTAAGCTTTTGACATCTGTAAAGCTTCCGGAAAATTCTCCTTTATACATTACAGCTAATCTATCGCTTAACTCAAATACCTCATTTAAATCTGCTGAAATTAATAGTACAGCACAGTTGCCCTCTCTACTAAGCTCAATTAATTTCTTCCTGATGAATTCTGCTGCTCCTACATCTATACCTCTTGTAGGTTGGTTGGCTAATATAAGGGTCGGTTCAGCAGAAAACTCTCTAGCAACTACTACTTTTTGTATGTTTCCGCCGGAGAGCATGCTGATATTTTGCTTATAAGAATCTGCTTTTATACTATACTCTTCTATTAATTTTGATGAAAAATTCTCGATTTCATCTGCTTTTAGCATGTATTTACTTGAAAATCTTTCTTTATCAAATTTATCAGAAATTAAATTATGAAGTATGTCCATATCTTCTGCACAGCCGTATATCATTCTATCTTCCGGTATATAGGATACTCCAGAATCTCTAATTTCTTTTATAGTCAATTCCTTAGCTTCTTTACCTAATATTTTGACACTTCCGGAATAATGGCTTATAAGTCCCGTAAGAATCGAGAAAAGCTGACTTTGTCCATTTCCTTCAACTCCTGCTATTCCTAATATTTCACCTTTTTTTAGATCGAAGGTTATATTGTTTAAATCTTTTTTCCCAGTCGGATTCACATGACATAAATCTCTCACCTTAAGTACAGTTTCTTTAGGTTCTGATTTTTCTTTATCAAAGGTTAAAAATACGTCTCTTCCTACCATAAGCCTCGACATTTCTTCTGTAGATGTATCTTTGGTTTCATAAGTCCCCTTGCTTTTACCGCTTCTCATTATAGTAAGTCTGTCGCACACAGCCTTAATTTCATCTAGCTTATGAGATATAAATATTATAGTATGACCTTTATCCTTTAATTTTCTAAGTTGATCGAAAAGTTCTTTAGTTTCCTGTGGGGTTAAAACAGCTGTAGGTTCATCTAGTATTAAAATATCTGCTCCTCTATACAAAGCTTTTAATATTTCAACCTGCTGTTTTGTTCCTACAGAAATGTCTTGAATTTTTTTTGTTACATCTATATTAAAATTATACTGCTTAGCTATATCTTCAGATATTCTGATAGCTTCCTCCATATCTGTAAATATTTTATTCTTCTTAGGTTCTACTCCTAAGATAATATTTTCTGCTACAGTCAAAGATGGTACCAGCATAAAGTGCTGATGAACCATACCTATATTTTTTTCTATTGCTTCATGGGGAGAATTTATATTTATTTTTTCTCCTTTGTGATATATTTCTCCTTCTTCCTGCTGTTCAATACCAAAAAGTACCTTCATTAGGGTACTTTTACCTGCTCCATTTTCTCCTAATAGAGCATGAATTTCACCTTTTTTTACGGAGAAATTTACATGTTCGTTGGCTACAATTCCATTAGGATATATTTTTAGTATGTTTTTCATTTCTAAAATCATTTCGCTCATATATTTTTCACCACCGTTTAAAATACAAAGGTGGATAGCTATTAGCTATTCCACCTAAGTAATAATATTTGTTTACTCAACTGAATCTTTTATAGCCTGTATCTCTTCATTTGTTTTACCAAATGCAGTATCAACTTCTATTTCACCATTCGCTATCATTTCTTCTAAGTCGTTAATCTGTGTTCTTACGTCTTCAGGTACTATTTGTTCGTAATATTCGTTTTTCGCAAGTCCTACTCCACCTTCATTAAGTCCTAAACTCTCAGCTTCACCGTATGGAACTTCATCGTTCATATGCATTTCTATTCCTCTAATTAGAGAATTACCAACATTTTTAAGAGCTGAAGTTGGAATATGGTTAGCTTGTGGTTCACCCATTATCAATGCCTGGTCTGAGTCTACACCAATAGCGTAGTTATCAGTTTCTACAGCTGCATCTATCTGTCCTAAACCTGCTAATCCTGCAACGTTAAATCCTACATCTACTCCCTGGTTTTGGTACTGAGCTAAAGCTAAGTCCTTACCCTTAGGAGTATCGCTAAAGTTTCCAACATATGAAATTACTACTCTTATGTTATCATTAATGTATTTAGCTCCCTCAATATATCCTACTAAAAAGTCGTTGATTACAGGACTGTCTGTTCCACCAAGGAATCCTATAACTTCATTTGAAGGATCTACCATTTCAAATTGATCTGAAGTAGTCATTATAGAAGCTAATGCTCCTGTTAGGAATGAAACCTCATTTTGTTTATAGGTTATTGAATATACATTATCAAATTCTCCTGTTGAGTAATCCATTGATTGATCAAACAGGAAGTATTTTTGGTCAGGGTACTGTGGAGCTACTTCAGCTAAAGGCTCAACTAGTTCCCATGTTCCTACTATAATGATATCCCATGATCCATCGTCGGAATAATCGTAAAGAGTAGGCATCCATTTTGATGAATCTGTTGTCATTTCAACAGTTTCAACAACTATATCATCACCAAATTGTTCTTTCGCTCTTTGAAGTCCGTCATGTGCGGAATCAAAGAATGATAAATCTCCTAAAGTTCCATTTAAAAGTAATGCTACCTTTAAAGGTTCTTCCTCTTCTCCTGGTTCTTCTTCTCCAGGTTCTTCACCGTTTGTAGGCTCTTCTGGTTCATCTGCACCATTACCGCATGCAGCTAAAGAAAATACCAATGCTAATACTAATAAAATTGTTAATAGTTTTTTCATTTTCTTCCTCCTATTTTTCTTTTGCTTTTTTTATACTTCTTACTGTCTTTTCGATTAATTCATCCAGTGTAAGTTCCTCGTAATCCCTCATATAAGTTATCACTTTGTCGAAAGCCGAATGAATAAGTCTCTCTGGGATTGTTTCCATTCCCTTTTGTATTCCAATGATAGGCATTATTTGCGCTGCATTGCAATCTACATCAATTCCCGACATTGTTATGATGTATAAGGTTTCTTCATAGTCTCCTTCTCCAAACCACAGTGCTATAATTTCTGCACATGCATTTGGATAGGCGTGAATCCAGTTATACTTTTTATACCTTTCTTCACATGCTTCTAAAGCTTCCTGCCAGGAATCTGATTCTTTGCATTTGTCCAGTGCAAATTTTACTACTGAATAGTACTCACTATCCTTTGGAATTATATTAACTGCTGTTTCGACAATCTTCTTTTCGTCTTCTTCTACAAAAGCCAGTGACGTCATAACAGCATTTAACAACTCTCCTAATATACCGTTGCTTATGTGGGACACTTCTCCATCTTTCCATGCTAGTTCTGCTGCTAATTTCGGATTTCCCGGAGCAAGCATACCGCAGATAGCTCCTCTCATTTGAGCTCCAATCCATTCATTAAAAGGATTGTTGTAGCTACCGCTTTCCGGTGGCATAATTCCGGATTTGATATTTCTTAAGGCTATTTCTTCTGCAGACCATCCGCTTGGTACATATCCTACCCATTCTAATGCAATGTCCCTTGACTTTATATTATACCCGTATTTTTCAAAGGCTTCAAGTAGGGCAAGTTCAAAAGTTATGTCATCGTTGTAAGTATTTGGTTCTCGAATGTAGTCTCTTACTTCTCCAAAGGCTTTGAATAGGTTTTCTGAAGTATATCCTTCCACCTGAGTACCCATTGCTGCTCCTATTAATTGAGATAACCATGCTGCTTTAATCTTTTCCTTAAATTTTTCATCATATACATCTACATCTATTTTTTCAGGAAAATTTACTTCCTTATTATATTCTCGGAAGGATTTATAGTTTTTATACTTCCAATATGGTGATTCTTCGTTTTTTTCAGCCTTAAGCAAATTATGTTTTAACTCTGCAGTTATTTTATGAAGTTTTACATAGTCTTCTTCCTTGTGGGCTTCCATTCCTTTTTTAAGTAATCTTTCACTGTCTTTTACTTTATATCCTCTATTTTCAAGAGCTTGTACTGCTGCAACCATTATTTTTTCAGGAGCTCCCGAGCCGGGTACGTTACTTTCCCAGTCGATACTTAACAGCTGGTCGTAAAATTTTGACACTTCTTTTAGTACAGCCCATGTTTGATCTTCTTCTTTCAAAACAACAGGGAGAGCATTCTCATACAGGTCTCTTGCTATTTCCCAGGCTTTCATTTATGCAAGCTCCAGTGCTATTTCCATCATCTTTGTAAAGCTTTTTTGTCTTTCTTCTGGTGTCGTTTCTTCTCCCTTAGCGATAGAGTCTGATACAGTAAGTATTGTAAGAGCATTAACTCCCGAACTAGCTGCATTGCAGTATAGAGCATAAGTTTCCATTTCTGCTGCTAATACGCCCATTTTAGCCCACTGTTTCCAGCTATCTTCTTTCTGAGAGTAAAAAACATCTGATGTTAAAATATTTCCTACATGTACATCTACTCCCTTATCCTCTGCTGATTTAACAGCTTTAGACAGTAAATCGTAGGAAGCTATAGCTGAGTATGTTCCAGGTAGGTCGTACTGGTCTGCATAGTTTGAATCAGTACATGCCCCTTGAGCTATTATTACATCATAAAGCTTTAAATTTTCATCAAAAGCTCCGCAGGATCCTACTCTTATAAGGTTCTTAACTCCATAAAAATGTATTAATTCATAAGAGTAAATACCTATTGATGGAACTCCCATTCCTGTACCCATTACAGATACCTTTTTACCTTTATATGTTCCAGTAAATCCAAACATATTTCTTATGCTGTTAAATTGTGTAACGTCTTCAAGAAAATTTTCAGCTATGAATTTTGCTCTTAAAGGATCTCCCGGAAGTAAAATCGTCTCCGCTATATCTCCTTTTTTAGCACTATTGTGTGGTGTCGTCATATTGAATCACTCCTTATTTTTCTTTTTATTTAATCAAGGTTAATTCTGTTAGTTGATTCTCTATTTATTAACCTTGTTTTTAATATTTTTTTATTTTTCTTTTCATTATTGTTTCCTAATATTTTTATCAAAAGATCAATAGATTCATACCCCATTTTATAACTAGGTTGACTTACAGAGGTAAGAGAGGGTGATATAAGTAAAGATATATATATATCATCAAATCCAACTACGCCTACTTCTTCAGGTACTTTATATTTTTTTTCTTTTAAGCTTTTAATAAGTCCTATGGCAATTAAATCATTGCCGCAGAAAAAACCTACATTACTTAATGGGTAATCTAATGTTTCTATAATTTTCTCCCCAAAATTTCGTTCATAAGTACCTACTATAATATTTTCATTATATATTTTTTTGCCTGAATCCTCTAAAGCTTTTTTATATCCTCTTAATCTTTCCATGGAAGGTTTTGTTTCCAGTGGCCCCGTAACAAAAACTATTCTTTCGTAACCTTTAGATATTAAATGATTTACAGCTATATACGCACCTGTGTAATTATCTATTTCAATGCTGCCCATTATTCTTTCATAATATACATTTCTATCTACTGATACTATGGGTATATTTATATTAATTTTTCTTTCTCTATCTTCATTTCTTTTAGCAGCTCCTGCCAGCATAATTCCATCTACCTGTTTTTCAATAAGGCTGTTTATGTATTTAATTTCTTTTTCTAAATCATCATCAGAGTTGCAGAAGAATATGCTGTATCCCAGCTCATTTGCTCTATCTTCAGCACCTTTTGCAATATCGGTAAAAAACGGATTACGAATATCCGGTATAATCAAACCTAAGGTTTTAGTTTTTTTTGTAACCATACTTCTAGCTAGATAATTCGGAGTATAGTTTTTTTCTTTAATTATCTTTCTTACTTTTTCAACAGTGGTATCGCTAACATCATCAATTTTATTATTTACTATTTTCGAAACTGTTGCCGTAGAAACTCCAGCAAGCTTCGCAATATCCTTTATTGTAATCTTCAAAACAACACCGCCTACTTTACTTAAACGTTTTAGTAACTATACTTTAATTATACCAGTGCAGGTTGAATAGTCAAGAAAAGGTTTTCAATTTTTTTCTTTTCCCAATTGTTATACTTATACCCGTTAAGAGAATTTTAAATCTTAAAATTTATTAATTAAATGTATTTTATAAAATATTTGAAACCTTGTGTTTTTCATAAAAAAAGGAGCTTTTCAGCTCCTTTAGTTTAATTTTCAGCTATCTGCTTTCTTAATCTGTCAAACATATTCTTAACAGCCGGTATCTGAAGCACTACTATAGTAATTACACCTTCTACTAATAAGTAGGTGCCGTTGTAAACAGCTGAATATACGAATACGTTGGTTCCTTCAGGTGCATATATACCCCAAAAAACTACTCCGGAAATAAATACACATACAAATCTACCAAATACTCCAACAGTATACCCTATTGTTAAGCCTTTCTTTCTATTTCTAAATAATCCTGCTAATCCTAATGCTCCAAAGGCAAGAGGATAATCTAGAAGAATCTGAATAGGTGTCATTGCATATGGTGCTATTAACAAATCAAGCAACCCAAAAGCCATTCCAGCCATAATTCCCTGTCTCGGACCAAAGAAGTATCCCACTAATACAACTACAAGCATGCTTAGTGGAGTAATAGAACCTCCTTGAGGCATTCTGAATAAAGTAATTTGATTTAAAGCAAAAGCTATGGCGATAAGCACTGCCGATGTAGCTAATGCCTTTGTATTAAATCCGCCTTTGTCTTTTTTAGCTATTATTACAAACAAAATGACTATAATGACAACTACACTTATTTGTCCTAGTATTGATTCTAAAAAAACTTGTAAATCCATAAAAAAACCTCCTTTCACTTCAGGAGGATGCTGTAAAATATCTATATATAATAGATAAAGCTTCCCTCCGCCGGTATTACCCGGTTCAGGTATAAGGGTTTAATTCTCAGCTTACAGCTCCCCTAGCAATATTTTATTTTCAATTAAAATATAGCACATCTATATCTGACTGTCAAACTAACATTGGTGTTATTTGTATAATTATACACTATCATATAATAATACTTCTTTCTTTTAAATTATACATACCGTGATAAAGGTTGATTTTCAAATAGTTTTTTTACTTTAAAATAACCAAAATTCTTTTTTAAATTAAATTCAAAAGTATTTTTTATATTTTTATAATTCTTGTAGACTAGTTATTTCAATTTATACAAATATTTACTGAAAATTATTTAAAGAAAATCGAAAGTTTTACTTGCATATATATGTTGTTTTCTGTATAATAAAACACATTAAAACAAAAAAAGACTTTTAGGGAGGAATTTTAAATGTTTAATCCAAAAAAAATTATTTCAATTATTTTAGTAGTGATTATGATGTTAACCTTTGTAGGATGTTCTCAATCATCTGGTGAGGAACCTAATCAGGAAACTGAAGCACCAGCAGAAAATGAAGAGGAAGCCGAAGAGCCTGAAGAAGAACCAAAAGAAGAAACAAAGCTTGATAAGATTAAAGAAAAAGGCGTTATTGTTTTAGGTACAGCTGCTGATTACCCACCTTATGAATTTCACAAAGAAATAAATGGTGAAGATCATATAGTAGGATTCGACATCGAAATAGCAAAAGCATTCGCTGAAGACTTAGGTGTAGAACTTGAAATCAAGGATATGAAGTTTGAAGGACTTATAGCAGCACTAGTAGCTGACAATATTGACTTTATAGTAGCTGGTATGGTTCCAAAGCCAGAAAGAGCAGAGGTAGTTGATTTTTCAATACCTTACTACCAAGCAGAGCAGAGTATGCTTATTAAAGCTGAAGACGCTGACAAATATACAACACCTGAAGATTTCCAAGGAGCTGTAGTAGGAGCACAAAAAGCTACAGTACAGGAAGAAATAGTTCTTAATCAAATTACAGGAGCAGAGTATAAAGGACTAAGTAAAATTACCGATTTAGTACT
>JBEPWV010000007.1:0-15466 GCA_041642175.1 Clostridia bacterium | reverse complement strand
ATTCTTTCTGGGGCTACTTCCCAGTCCGTAGATGCAAATATAGGTTGTATATATGCAGATACATTATTTTCCTTAAATCTATCAAAAAGTTCTTTTGTTGTAATTTGACAATGGACTATACCATGTCTTAACTCTTTACCGGTTTCTTTGTTAGCCTTTTCGATGCTATCAAAGGCCATATCCATCATTTTATCTCCTATGGAATGTATTGCTACAGGCATGTCATTTTTACAAGCTGTAAGTACAAACTCGTCTAGCTGTTTCGATGTATATGCAGTCATACCCACTTTAGTAGTATCATCACTGTAAGGTTTATTTAAATAAGCCGTTCTAGCTCCTAAGGATCCATCTCCCAATAATTTTAGAGGTCCCACTTTGAATTTATTATCGATTTTTAGTTTATGTACCTTTTTCTCAAGAAAATCTAAATATTCTTTTATATCAAAAAACAAACTTTGCTGGTTAATTCTTATATTTATTTTTCCTTCGTCGTATAATTCACTGTAAGCTTGTATTACCGTTTCCCAAGATTTACCACCATGCTGTATATCGTCGCTTTGTATGCTTGTCAGTCCAAATTTTTCAAGACTTTTTGTAGCTTTTTCTAGAATTATTTTTATATCATCTACAGTTAATTCCGGTTTAGCTTTATTAATCAAACTGTTAGCATTTTCTTTAAACATCCCGGTTAAATTACCATCTTCATCCTTTTCTACTTCTCCACCTTCAACCTTCGTTTCTTCATTTATTTCCATAATTTCAATAGCTTTCGAGTTACAAACTGTTATATGAGTACATACCCTAGATAATGCAATAGGAATTTCCGTAGAAATTTTATCTAAATCATTTTTATTAGGGAATTCTTTTTGGATAAATAATTCTTGATTCCATCCGGTACCTACAAGCCATTGGCCTTCTCTTAATTTATTGTTGTTTAGAAAACTCTTACACCTTTCAATAATTTCATTTACAGATTTTACACCTTTTAGATCTACACTTTCTAAACTTTCACCATATTTCAAAATATGCATGTGAGAATCGTTAAAGCCTGGCAAAGTTGGTTTTCCTTTTAAATCTATGATATTTTCACTATTTATATCATATTTTTCATTTAAATATTTAAATTCGCCAAAATCTTTTATTTTACCTTCTTCTGTGTATATAGAATCAACAATACTTCTTTTTTCATCCATTATATAAATTTTTCCATTTTTATAAAGTTTTTTATTCATTTATTTCTCCTTTCAATGTAAAATCCTAAAGCACATATTATTAAACTAACAACCATAATAATTGATATTAATGGATTGCTTCTTAAGTTTTCAATAACAAATGCTAGTATCAAAGAAATTACAAAAGTTATTCCACCAATTCTTTTTAACTTTAATGACATAACTCCTCCTAGACTAAATATCTATTTTTTCCCATTTTTTACCGTCGTTGTAATATATATTATTGAATCCAATTTTTTTAAGTAACTTGATTGAATCTTCATACTCAAAATCTAAACTATCAATATCATGAGCGTCTCTACTAATGGTAATCGGTATATCTCTGTTTTTAATTTCTTCTAATATCCAGGTGCTCGGATAGTAGTCTTCTGTGTACCCTCTATACTTACCACCTGTGTTAAGTTCTACTACTGTGTTTGATTTTTCTATTTTGCTTAGTAACGAACTAATACTTTTTCTATACCATAATTCTTTTTCACTAAACAAAGTGCTATCTTTATTATTCTTTTTAATTAAATCCAAATGACCTATTATATGAGGTTTATAATTCTCTACCATATCTTCCATATATTTGTAGTATTGAGTAACTGCTTTTTCAACATCGCCTTCAAAAGACTCCTGTATCCCTCTTTTCAACTCACTTAAATCATAATCAACTGTCCAATATTTCTTGTTTTTGTATTGCCCTAGAAAATGTATAGAACCTATCCAGTAATCTAGAGATTTGAATATTTTTTTATCTATATAATCAAGTTTATATCCAGGTATATAGTCAAGTTCCAAGCCTAATAATATTTTAATTTCTCTTTTATATTTCTTCTTTAAATTATTTATTTCCTCAATATAACTGTATAGATCTTCTTTTTTCATAGTCCAGTCGCTTTCAAAAGGTAACGGTCCATGGGATGATATACCAATTACTTGATAGTCAAACTTAATAGCAGCTTTTATCATATCCTCAGCATCTTTACTCCCATCACAATATTTGGTATGAGTATGCAAATTGAATTTCATATTAATCATTCCTGCGTTTTTCCTTTAGTAAATTCATTATATAGTTTTTCTACCTGTTCTTTATATTTGTTTTCTATTTCTAAATATCCCCAACCGAATTGATTCTCGAAAATACCATCATAAACAACACTGTGATTTTTTATTAATGCATAGGGTATATCATAATCTTCGAGTACTTCTGTAAAGATATCACTTTCATATTGATTATTTAATTTTATTCTAAAAGTATCCATTTAATTATCTCCTTTTACTTTTTATTTTACATCATATATATAATTATATCAATTTATACAGTTGTTTTAGATTTTTATTTTTGATATTATTAAGTATATCTAGAAAAGCGAGGTCAAAATAATGAATGTAATCGACAAGTCTAAAGAATTCGGAATTGTATTTACAGGTGGAGGTACTAAAGGATCTTATGAGATTGGTGCATGGAAGGCTTTTAACGAGTTAGGTGTTAAGATAAAAGCTGTGGCAGGAACTTCTATTGGAGCTATTAATGGAGCTTTAGTTGTTCAGGGGGATTACGACTTGGCTTATGAAAAATGGACGAATGCAAATATAAAAGATTATTTGAATGCTCCCGATGATAATCCCGTTAGTCTTTTTTTAAGCGCTGTAAAAGAAAAAGGCATCGACACATCCTCATTAAAGTTGATGATGAAAAAAACCATAGATGAGAAAAAAATCAGAGAATCTAAAATTGATTATGGCCTTGTTACTTTTTCTTTAAGTGACATGAAGCCTTTTATGGTAATGAAGAAAGATATCCCTGAAGGAGAATTAATCGATTATATAATGGCTTCCTCTGCCTTTCCACTTTTCAAAACACCTGAAATAAACGGAAAAAAATACATAGATGGTGCTGTTTATGATAATTCACCTGCTCCTTTACTAGCGGACAGTGGTTGTAGAAATATTATAATTGTGGATATTTCAGGCATGGGAGTGAATAGAAATTATAGTGCTGAAGGTCTAAATATAGATAATCTTTACAGAATTAAAAATTCATATGAAATATGTGGTATCCTGGAGTTTGATATTGATAAAATAAAAAGAGGAATAAAAATGGGATATCTTGATACTATGAAAGCTTTTGGAGAATACTCAGGACAAAAGTTTTATATTTCAAAAAAATCCAAAAATTATTCTGATTCAAAGTATCTCTATCCTTTAAGTAACAAAGAACTTTTAGAAATATTTGATATTATTGAATCTGATGCCGAAGGAAATACAAAGAGTGCAAGATATTCATTAATAAAGAGAATTCATGAGTACTCTGATGATTCTCTTACAATGAAAAATATACTTCCTTCTTGTTTGGAGATAGCTGCCGAAATTTTTGGAGTTGAACCTATTGAATCATATACTGTAGATGAGCTTTACAAAAGAGTTATAGATACCTACTCTAAACATAAAAGCATATTGAAAAATGCAACAACCTTGGATTTAATAGGTGGAAAGTATAAATCCTTTGATTGGACAAATATAAACAAGCAAAATTTAGTTGTCTATTTGATGAATTTAAGTGAAAAAGAAACTTTAAGCAACAAACACCTGATTAATTTCATGCCTAAAGTTTATATTACTTATCTGTTTATTAAATTTATTGAATCAAGGAAGAGTTAGCAATATATTTTATCTTTCTTCTCTAAAATAAGGAAGACTCAGAGATTTAGGAGGGCTTCCTTCTTTTGATTTATTTAATGAGCTAAATACTAAAACAACTATTGTAACTATATAAGGTAGCATATTAAGCAAGTTTTGAGAAATATTTAGGTACTGAATTCTAAAACCTATAATACTCAATCCACCAAATAAATATGCTCCATATATAGATTTAAATGGATTCCATTTTGAAAAAATAACTAAGGCTATAGCAATCCATCCTCTTCCTGCCGTTATATTTTCCTGCCAGGTTGGTACTTGTACTACTGATAGATAAGCCCCTCCAAGACCGCACAATGCTCCTCCAATGATAATATGTATGTATTTATACAAATCTATTTTTATCCCTGCTGCATCTGCAGCTGAGGGATTTTCTCCAATAGCAGTTAAATTTAATCCTTTTCTAGTTTTAAATAGATAAACACCCAGTAATACTGCAAGTATATAACTTAAATACACGTATATATCCTGATTAAAAAGAACTTCTCCAATGATTGGAATTTTAGAAATTAAAGGAATTTCTATAGGTTTAAAAAAGTTAATTACTTCAGTTGGCATTTTCTTTCCTACAAAACTAGTACCCAAAAAACTGGAAAGTCCAGTGCCAAATATCGTCAAGGATAACCCTGATACAACTTGATTAGATCTAAGTGTTATAGTTAAAAAACCGTAAATCAAGGCAGTGAAACTTCCTGCAAGAGATGCTCCTATTAAAGCCATATAAGGATTTTGAAAGTAAAATCCTAAAGCAAATCCAGATATAGCTCCAACTAACATCATTCCTTCTACACCTAAATTCAAATTTCCGGCTTTTTCTGTTATAAGTTCTCCTAAGGTGGCCAATAGTAAAGGAGTACCAGCAACTAAAGATGCCTTTAGTATATTAACTAACATTTACTTCTCCTCCTTTAGTATTCCTTCTATCGGGAACTATTTTATATTGAATAAAAAACTCGCTTCCTATTACAAAAAATAATATCATACTTTGTATAATGTCTGCTGCAGATTGTGGAATTTGATAGGCCGTCTGTATAAAGCCTCCACCTTTTATCAATCCTGCAAATAATGCAGACACTGGAATTATAAAAGCTGGTTTTAATCCTGATAACCATGTTGTAATTATAGCAGTATAGCCGTATCCTGCTGATACATGATTTGTAAGTGTGCCGTTAACCCCAGACACTTCCATCATTCCAACAATTCCGCATATTCCACCACTAATGATAAGACCTCTAATTATTACGCGATTTACTCTAATTCCTGAGTAGTTTGCAGTATCCTGACTTTCTCCCACTACCTTTATTTCATATCCAAATTTTGATTTATTTAAAAATATCGTAATAAGAATAACTGCCATTATAGTTACTATCCAACCTATATGTATTCCAAATAGCCTAGGAAGAGTTGCACTATCTGAAAAATTTGCAATTTTAGGAAATCCTAAAGATTGAGGATCTCTCCATGGTCCATATTGTAAATATGTAATTAAATTTAAGGCTATGTAGTTCATCATCAATGTTGTAATTGTTTCATTAGTTTGAAATCTAACTTTAAGAAATGCAGGTATAAAGGCCCAAAAACCTCCTCCTATAAATCCGGCAATAAACATTATTAACAATAACATTGGTTTTGGTAGATTTGATAAATTTAATGCAAAGTAACTTGCAAACAAAGCCCCCATTAGAATTTGACCTTCTCCTCCAATATTCCAAAACTTCATTTTAAAAGCTATCATTATACCTAAAGATGTCATAATTAAAGGAATAATAATATTTATAGTATCTTTGATTCTATATAAAGAACCAAATGCTCCTTTTGTCATTGATAAATAAACATCTATTGGATTATGTCCTAAGAAAAATATGAATAATCCAGAAAGAATTAATGATCCAATTATAGCAGTAGTTCTTATTCTAATTACCTCTTTTTTTGAGATCTTGTCTCTTTTTATCATTCTCATACTGACAGCACCTCTGAATCAATTTCATCGGACATTAACAGACCGACTTTTTCTTTTGTAGTTTCTTTAGCGGATACAATCCCCGTTACTTTCCCGTTTGAAAGTACCATTATTCGATCGCAAAGTTTTAAAAGTACATCTAAATCTTCACCGATAAACAAAATACCAACTTCCTTCTTTTTTTGTTCGTTAAGCAAGTCATATATAGTATGTGAGGATGCTATATCTAATCCTCTAACTGCATAGGCAGTAATTAAAACATGGGGATTAGTGTCTATCTCTCTTCCTATTAAAACTTTTTGGATATTGCCTCCAGATAATTGCTTTACGGGATGTGATGTTCCTGGTGTTTGTATTTCAAGTTTATTTATCATGCTTTTACATTTTTCTTTTACAGGTTTTCTTTTTATAAAAATCCCTTTTTGCTTGTGCTGCTCTTTAAGTAGATAATTATCTACCATATCCATTGATGCTACAAGACCCATACCTAATCTATCCTCCGGAATAAAACTCATGCTGATACCTTTGTAAATTATATCTCTAGGTGATAGTCCAACAATATCTTCATTTTCATATAAAATTTTTCCTTTTTTTATTTTATAAAGTCCTGCAATAGCTTCACATAATTCTTTTTGACCGCTTCCAGCTACTCCAGCTACTCCTAATATTTCTCCCTTTCGAAGATTAAAAGAAACATTTTTTAAAACTTCTACCTTATCTATGTCTTCTGACGTTAAACCTTCAACTCTTAATATTTCTTCACCTATTTCAACCTCTGGTCTATCTATGGATAAATCTACTGCCCTACCTACCATTAAATCCGTCAATTCTTTAGAATTAGTTTTATCCGTTTCTAATGTTTTAACAGTTCGACCTTTCCTTAATACTGTTACCTTGTTTGAAATTTCCATTACTTCATGGAGCTTATGAGTTATAATTATAATTGAACATCCTTCTCTGGCCATATTTTTTAATATTTCAAAAAGTTTTTTTGTTTCTTGTGGAGTTAGTACAGCAGTTGGTTCGTCCATTATTAAAATATCTGCTCCTTGGTACAGAACCTTAATTATTTCTGTAGCCTGTTTTTCTCCAATTGACATTTCATATACTTTTTTATCATAGTTTATATTCAATCCGTAACTTTCTGCTACTTTCTTTATCTTACTCTTGCTTTTCTTTTTACTCAAAAAAAAGCTGCCACTTTGTCCCAAAGTTATGTTTTGTACAGCTGTCATTGCTTCTACCAATTTATAATGTTGGTGTATCATACCAATACCTTTTTTGATTGAATCCTTTGGTGAATCAAATTTTATAGGTTTCCCGTGTATATAAATAGAACCGCTATCAGGTTTATAAAAACCTGATAGCATGTTCATAAGAGTACTTTTTCCTGCACCGTTCTCTCCTAAAAGAGCATGGATTTCACCTTTTTTTACTGTTAAATTTATATTATCATTTGCTTTAACAGTTCCAAAACTTTTACTTATGCCTTCCATTTTTACATAAATATTTTGATCCATAGATAGCCTCTATTCTATATTTCCTTCTACACCTTCAACAAACCACATCATATTCAGCATCTCTTCATCTGTTAACTGCTGTTCTTCTTCAACTTTTAAGTTTCCTTCTTGATCGTAAATAGGTCCTTCAAAGACAATTAATTCATCATTTAGTATCTTGTCTTTAGCTTCATCAACTTTTTCTTGAGCTTCATCTGGTGCTATATCAGTTAAAGGTGCTAGTTTTACTATATCATCTTCCATTCCACCCCAGTATTCATGAGATTCAAATGTACCATCTATTACATTTTGAACCTGTTCAACATAGTATGGTCCCCAATTCCACACTGGAGCCGTCATATATGCTTCCGGTGCCATTTCAGCCATATCAGTGTTGTATCCTATAGAATAAACTCCTCTTTCTTCAGCTGCCTGTTGAGGTCCTGTAGTATCCTGATGCTGAGCAATTACGTCTGCTCCTTCATCTATTAAGGCTACCGCTGCTTCTTTTTCTATTGCTGGGTCGTACCAAGTTGAAGTCCACTTAACACTTACTTTTACATCTGGATTAACCGATTTAGCACCTAAAGTAAATGCATTTATTCCTCTTATAACTTCTGGTATTGGGTATGCTGCTACATATCCAATTTGGTCTGTTTCTGTTTTTAAACCTGCTACTATTCCACTTAAGTATCTTGGTTGATATATTCTACCGAAATATGTAGCTAAATTCTCTGTAGTCTTATAACCTGAACAGTGAAAGAAAGCAACATCTGGATAATCTTTTGATACTTTTTCTATGTAATCCATATAACCAAAACTTGTAGCAAAAATCGCTTCTGCACCCTGATCTATCATATTTCTTATTTCCTGTTCTACTTCCTGTGTTTCAGGAACTGATTCTTTATAAATTGTTTTAACATTTAAATTTTCTTCAAGATGTAACCTCCCTTGATCGTGAGCATATGTCCAACCACCGTCACCTATAGGTCCAACATATATGAATCCTACTGCTAACTCTTCTTCTGCTGCTGGTTCTTCCCCTTGATCACTTCCACAAGCTGCAAGTGACAGTATTAACATTAATGATAAAAGTACTAATAAAAGTTTTTTCATTTTTTCCTCCTAATTTCAGAAAATTATTTTTCCTTTTTGAATTTTTTTTACTATTGCTAACGATTCTAATTTGATTCCTTTTTCAAGTAGTAGTCCTCTACCATCTTGAAATCCTTTTTCTACAACTATTCCGACTCCTTTTACCTTTGCATTGCTCTGTTTTACAATATTATAAAGTCCTAATGCTGCTTGACCTCTTGCTAAAAAATCATCAATTATTAAAACATTATCCTTCTCATCAAGATATTTTTTTGAAACTTTAATATCGTAATACTTATCTTTAGTATAAGAAAAAACCTTGTGAGTATATACATCTTCGTCTAAATTCAATGATTCATTTTTTTTAGCAAAAACCACTGGAACATTAAAATACAAAGCAGTTATGGTTGCTATAGCTATACCTGAAGCTTCTATTGTTAAAATCTTTGTTATATTGTCCTCTTCAAATCTTTTATAAAATTCTTTTCCTATGCTTTGTAATAGATTAACATCTATCTGATGATTAAGAAAAGAATCAACTTTAACAATATTATTACCTAACCCTTTGCCTTCTTTTAAAATCTTTTGTTTTAATAATTCCATACATTCTCCTTCATAAAAAAGTAAAACTCTGCTAAAAGCAGAGTTCACAACAAAATTAACACAAAAAATTAATTTTTGTTCAGAACTCGTAGCCTGTAACTATTTACGGTAGTTTGTAGAAACATTTGACCCTTATCGTCAAATTTATACGAGAAATATTTAATTACAACAATAAAAAGTTTATTACACTTTGGACAAAAAATCAACTGTTAATTTGTTTTATCCTACTTAATACTTTTTCATACATGTCCTTATATTTAGTTAGCTTGTCTTTCTCTTCCTTTACAATCTTTTCAGGAGCCTTATCTACAAAGCTTTTATTATTTAGTTTTCCTTCAGCCCTCTTTATTTCAGATTCCAATTTTTCTTTCTCTTTTGATAATCTTTCTTTTTCTTTTTCAAAGTCTATTAAGTTAGATAAAGGAAGATAGATTTCCAAACCGTCGATTACAGCTGAAGCTGTATCTTCATTAATTCTATCCTTATTATTTAATATGGTAATCTCTTCTAGGTTAATTAGATTACGAAGGTGTCTTTCTACACTTTTAAGATATTCATTATATTTTTCATTTTTAGGAACAAAATACCCCTTGATTTTTTTTGAAGGTTTTACATTCATTTCTGCTTTAATATTTCTTATACTTTTAATTATTTCCATAGCAAACTTTATTTCTTCAACAGAATTAGCATATTTGTTTTCTATATTCACTTCCGGCCATTTACTTATAATCAAAGATTCTTCATTCTCAGGTAAATTTTGCCATATCTCTTCTGTTATAAAAGGCATAAATGGGTGAAGAAGTTTAAGCATGTCTTTCATTACATTTACTAAAATATAAAGAGCTGTCTTTTTATCTTCTTCATCTTCACCATATAGTCTAGGCTTAACTAGTTCTATATACCAATCGCAGTATTCGTTCCATATGAACTCATAAATTTTATGGAGTGCAAGACCTAAATCGAAATTTTCAAGATTTTTATTTACTTCTTCTGTTACCTTACTGATTCTGGACAAAATCCATTTATCTTCATTTTTTAAGCTACCAATATTTAAATTTGGTATTCCATCTTCTCCATCTAGGTTCATCAACACAAATCTTGATGCATTCCACAATTTATTTGCAAAATTTCTACTTGCTTCAAGTTTCTCTATCTGATACCTAGTATCGTTTCCTGGAGTAAGTCCTGTTACAAGCATGAATCTAAGAGCATCAGCTCCAAATTCATCTATTACTTCTAAAGGATCTACACCATTTCCTTTAGATTTACTCATTTTATTTCCATCTGCATCTCTTACTAAGCCATGTATCAAAACATGTTTGAAAGGTACTTCATTCATGTGCTCTAATCCTGAAAACATCATTCTAACAACCCAGAAGAATATAATATCGTATCCCGTTACAAGTACATCTGTAGGATAAAAATATTTTAAGTCTTCTGTTTCTTCAGGCCATCCCAAAGTTGAGAAAGGCCATAATGCGGAACTAAACCAGGTGTCTAAAACATCTTCATCTTGTTTTAGATTTTTACTTTCACATTTAGTACATTTTTCAGGTGGTTCTTTTGAAACAATAGTTTCCCCACAGTCTTGGCAGTAATAAGCTGGAATTCTATGTCCCCACCACAGTTGTCTAGAAATGCACCAATCTCTTATATTTTCAAGCCAGTGGAAATATATTTTGTCAAATCTTTCTGGAACAAACTCTGTTCTACCTTCTTTCACTGCTTCAATAGCCGGTCCTGCAAGGGGTTTCATTTTTACAAACCACTGCTCTGAAATCCTCGGTTCTATAACAGTATTGCATCTATAACAAGCGCCAACTGAATGCTCCGTTTCTTCTATTCTAACAATTAAATCAGCTTCTTTAAGGTCCTCTACAAAAGCTTTTCTA
This sequence comes from Clostridia bacterium, assembly GCA_041642175.1. Taxonomy (GTDB): domain Bacteria; phylum Bacillota; class Clostridia; order Tissierellales; family Dethiosulfatibacteraceae; genus UBA8670. The sequence continues at coordinate 4,500 of JBEPWV010000007.1, read as the reverse complement.
CATTCATATCTGTCCATTCCTTCATATTTGCCGGCATAAGAATTCATCATTCCCTTTTCATTCATACATGATATTTCTTCTAAATCATGTCTTTTGCCTATGGCAAAATCATTAGGATCATGAGCTGGAGTTATCTTTAAAGCTCCTGTACCTTTTTCCATATCTGGATATTCATCAGCTATAATTTCTATTTCTCTTCCTACTAATGGTACTATCACTTTCTTTCCGATGTATTTTTGATATCTTTCATCATCAGGATGAACAGCTATAGCTGTGTCTCCAAAAATTGTTTCAGGTCTTGTGGTAGCTATAGTAAAATACTCTTCCTCATTATCAGCAAAATAATATTTTACATAATAATAATTGCCACCTTTATCTTCATGTTCAACTTCTATATCTGATAAAGAAGTAAGACAATCGGGACACCAGTTTATAATTCTAAAACCTCTATATATTAAACCTTTTTCGTAAAGTTTTACAAATACATCCTTTACCGCCTTGCTGCATCCTTCATCCATTGTAAATCTCTCTCTAGACCAATCGCAGGAATTCCCCAGTTTTTTCATCTGCTGAGTAATTCTACCTCCGTACTCTTCCTTCCACTCCCAGGCTTTTTCGAGAAATTTTTCTCTACCAATTTGGTCTTTTTCAATACCTTCTTTTCTTAATTTTTCCACTACTTTTACTTCTGTTGCTATACTGGAATGATCTGTCCCCGGTAACCATAAAGCTTCATATCCATCCATTCTTTTCCATCTTATTAAGATATCCTGAAGTATATGATCTAAAGCATGTCCCATGTGAAGCTGTCCAGTTATATTCGGCGGTGGTAATACAATAGTAAAGGGCTCTTTCTCCTCATTTGGTTCTGCTTTAAAGTAAGCATTTTCTTCCCACATTTTGTATATTCTATCTTCGAAATCTTTAGGGTTGTATTTTTTTGCTAAATTTTCCATATTAACCTCCTAGTAAATTTTTATCATTATTATCATTCCAACTACTGTAATAGCTAAACCTATTCCTTTAACTATAAGTAGGTCTTTCATTGTTTGTATTTTTCCTTTTTTAAATAATTTATCAGATCCAAAAACTATTAGAGCTCCAATAACTAAGAAGCTCAATCCGACATTGTACATAATCATCACCCTTTTAACGAGTTATTTTATAAATATATTATATTATAAATCAAAAATTGTCCCATTGCCGCATCGCTATGGATTCGCCTGCTTCATTGACCAAATCAAAGATTTGGATTGCGAGGCATCTGACCTACGACGCAATAAAAATTTCTGTTAGGTCATGAAAAAACGGGTACTCTCATCCTTTTTAAGGACGAGAATACCCGCGGTACCACCTTAGTTCCAATTTGGCTCTTAATTTGTAACGGAAATATCCGTATAATCCTACTTAGTTTCAGATTATATGCTCTAAAGCTACCTTCATTGCACATTTACTTATGGATTTTTCCAGCTATTTAATCCAATCTCTTTAAGTTTATACAACTACTCCTCTTTGTCATAGCATAATATTTAATTATCTAAAATAATATCAAATTATAATTTTATTGTCAATATAGTTTATTTAGAAGCTATGTACTCTGCTAATTGAACTAATCTATTTGAATAACCCCATTCGTTATCATACCAGGATATTACTTTTACCGTTTTTTCTATAGCATCGGTTGACAATCCATCAACAATTGAAGATCGTGAATCTTTAATATAATCTACTGATACTAAAGGTTCATCTGAAAAACCTAATATTCCTTTAAACTCTCCTTCTGACTTTTCTTTAAAAAGATTATTTATTTCTTCTTTAGTAACTTCTTTGTTTAAGTTAACTACTAAATCTACTAAAGATACTGCTGATGTTGGAACTCTTACAGACATACCGTTGATTTTACCATCAAGTTCCGGTATTACTTCACTGATAGCTTTTGCAGCTCCAGTTGTAGTTGGGATTAAAGACATTGCTGCTGCTCTTGATCTTCTTAAATCATCTTTATTTACAGCATCTAATAAGTTTTGATTGCTTGTATATGAATGTATTGTAGTCATTTCCCCAGTAAAAACTCCGTATTCATCCAATAATACTTTCGCTAGTGGTGCTAGACAGTTTGTTGTACAGGATGCATTAGATATTATGTTATGCTTTTTATCATTGTATTTATCTTCATTTACTCCCATTACTACCGTAAGATCGGCATCTTTACTAGGAGCTGATATTACGACTTTTTTTGCTCCTGCTTCAATATGTTTGGATGCACTTCTTTTATCAGTAAATTTTCCTGTTGATTCAATTACTATATCTACATCTAATTTATCCCATGGTAGTTTGTTTAAATCTCTTTCATTTATTATTTTAACTTTATGATCATTATATATATAGTAATTATCTTCTATCTTTATTTTGCCTTCAAATTTTCCATATATTGAATCGTGAATAAAGTTAAATAATCCTTCTTCTGGATTTTTAATTCCATTTACAGCTACTATATCAATGTTTTCAGATCCTTTTTCTAAAAAGGCTCTAAATGCACAACGCCCAATTCTTCCAAATCCATTAATAGCTACTTTCTTTTTCATATATACCTCCTATGACAAGACATAATACGTCCCGATTTATTTCTTCAGTTATATAATAACATAAATAATGTAATAATCAAGTATTAATTAATATTATAAAGTATTTTATATAATATGCTTAATTATAGACCCTTAGGGACCATAATAGTCCCTATTCACCTAAATAAAAACTCCCATTTAATGAGAGTCGTATTTTTATTTAGGTATAAATCCTACTTTTTTATGAACTTTTCTTAAAGTCTTCATCGCCTTATATTGAGCTTTTTCCGCTCCTTCTTTATATATTTTTTCTAAATACGTCTTATCCTTTACAAGTTTTTCTGATTCTTCTCTAATAGGTCTTAATTTTTCGATAACTACCTCTGCTGTATCTTCTTTTATTTTCGAATATCCTTTTCCTCTGTAATCCTCTAATATTTCATCAACGGATTTTTCAGTTAGTTTTGAATAAATAGTAATTAAATTCTTTATACCTGGTTGATTATCTTTATAATTTATTTCTCCTACAGAATCGGTAACGGCTCTTTTGAATTTTCTCATGATTTTATCCGGATTATCATTTAAAAGTATATATCCATTTTCGTTATCATCAGATTTAGACATTTTACTTTCAGGATCCTGTAAGCTCATAATTTTAGCACCTACTTTTGATATATAGGGTTCAGGAACTTTAAATGTTGGACTGTATCTATTGTTAAATCTTTGAGCTATATCTCTACTCAATTCAAGATGCTGTCTTTGATCTTCTCCTACAGGAACAAGATCAGTTTGATAAAGTAAAATATCTGCTGCCATTAATACCGGGTAATCAAATAAGCCGGCATTAATATTCGAAGAATTTTTTTGAGATTTGTCTTTGAATTGAGTCATTCTACTTAGTTCTCCAAAATATGTATAACAGTTTAAGACCCAGCTTAATTCTGCATGTGCAGGTACGTGAGATTGGATAAATAATGTGTTCTTTTCAGGATTTAATCCTGAAGCTATATAGTTTGCCAGTACTTCTAATGTATTTTTCCTAAGATTTTTTGGTTCTTTATCTACAGTTATCGCGTGCATATCAACTATGCAATAATAACTTTCATATTGTTCTTGTAAAGAAACCCAGTTTTTAAGTGCGCCTATATAATTGCCCAAAGTAAGTGAGCCTGATGGTTGTATCCCGCTAAAAATAATCTTTTTATCCGTCATTACTTAACCTCCAAATTATTGTTTGAATTTTTTGTTCATATAATCGTAAAGCAGTACAATACCACTTATAAAAATGTTTAGATAATATACTATTAATCGCCATGTAAGAATAGCAAAAGGAAGTAGTCCACCGGTAAAGTAATGCCTGTAAAGTAAATAAAATCCTCCTTCTGCAGCCCCAGCCGTACCAGGAGTTGGAATAAAAACAACAGACATGTTTAGTATAGCTTGCATGGACATGATCTGTAACGGTGTTGCTTGATTTAGTCCTACACTTCTATAAACACAGTAGGTTATGAAATAGTAAGCAGTCATTTGTATAAAAGAAAAAAAAGCTGTTTTAAAAAATAAAACTTTATTTTCCCACATAATTCTTAATGAGTCATAATAACCTTCAAAATAGTCCAAGGCTTTTTTATTTACACTTTCTATATCCTTTACTATTTTTAATTTATATGCTACTCGAATACCCCAAAATATCATTTTTTCAAAAATATTTTTGTTAAGAAACAGTACTGATATAAGTATTATAAGGCCTAGATTTAAAAGCAAACCAATTGTAACTAATGGTATTGCCGTTTTAAGTTTTGCTAGAATTAATCTTATGTTTATTAGTATCATAAACAAAGAATATATAGCTAAAACAACCTGATAAACAATAAACTTATAAAAAAGCAGTGAGGTAGTTTTACTAATATCGTACCCTTCACTTGTCATCAAATAA
>JBEPWV010000006.1:0-16138 GCA_041642175.1 Clostridia bacterium | reverse complement strand
ATTTTCTTTTATTATTTTTTCAACATTTTTAGCTGTTTCTACATTTTTTGGATAAGGCATCCCATGAGAAATTATAGTAGACTCTAAAGCTACTATAGGTTTACCTTTTTTCAAAGCTTTTTTTACTTCTGAACTTATCTCCATATATTCTTTTAACATATTTCCATCTCCATAATTTTAATTTTTAGATTTTCTTCAGTCATTTCAGGATTGATTGTATTTTCATGGGACAGTGCAATAAGGGAAGCGGCAGTTGCCACTTTTGCACTTTCTCTAATAGGAGTTTTTTTCATGTAGCAGTATGCCAAACCAGCAGTAAAAGCATCACCAGCTCCCGTTGTATTTTTAGGTTTTATATTTTTAACTCTTAAAAAACCTTCTTCATTTATATCAGAAAAATATACTCCTTCTTTTCCTAAGGTTATAAATAATCTTTCTAAGCCTTTATCTTTTAGGTACAACCAACTTTTTATCAAATCTTTTTTATCATTTATTTTAATACCTGTTATAGCCTCTACTTCAAGTTTGTTTGTTTTTAATGTATGTATATGTCGTATTAATTTTTTTATTTTTACAGCCTTGCCTGTGGAGACTGTATCTACAAAAAAATCTATATCTTTATACTCTAATAGTAAATGATTAATTAATTTTTCGGGAATATTTGTGTCTAGTATACATAATTTAGAGTTTTTTATCACCTGTGAATTTTCTTCCATATCATCAACTGTCATCTCTTCATATATATCCATGCTAGATATAGCAACAGACATATCTTTTTTATAATCTAATATCGCCAAATAAGTAGAAGTGTTTATACCTTTTATTATTTTTGAAAAAGTCATATCTAGACCTATTTCTTCCGATTCTTTAATTATTTTTTTTCCATATATATCATCACCCACTATACTTATGAGCTTGGTTTCTATACCCATCCTAACTAAATTTTCACCTATATTTCTTCCAACACCACCTAAAGCAAGCTCTATCTTACCTATATTAGAATCCATTGGTATTAGTTTAGAATAAGGAAATCCAATTATATCTATATTTACTCCACCTATAACGGTTACATAATTCTTATTTTGATTCGATTCTAATTTATTACTCATTTTATTATCCTTTTACTTATTTAAGTATTGTATTTTAAAAATTTTACTTTATTAATTATATCATAGAATTATAATTTATTTTATACAAGTCTTATAATAATAAAATCATTTAAAAAATTATAATTTTTTTAAAAAAGGGTTGACTTTTGAAGTTAGTTAATATATTATCAAAGTAATTAAATTATTGGATGAAACAGGCGGGAGAGTTCGTAGAAATACGACACCGAAGGAATAAGCTTTTTAAAATACTAAAAAAGTGATGATCTCAGGTAAATGTACCGTTTGTGGACAAAACTCTGAAAAGCGAAAGCACCGAAGGAGCAATCTATTATAGAGAAACTCTCAGGTTAATAACAGGGTAGCAAGTAAATACTTGCTACCTTTTTTTGTTAGGAGGATCCCTTGAAAGTTAAAATTATAACTAACAACCCTCTCATTTACTCTAATTATACTGTTGAGTATGATGTGATTTACAAAAAAATTTCATATAAAGACATTTTAAGTTTAGTGAGAGATTATATTCACAAAGGACATAGGCTTTTAACTCATCCTTTATCGGGTAGTATAAAGCCCAATGAAACACCTTTTAAAACTATCATTATAAGTGGTGTTTCCAATAATTTAGATATGAAATCACTATCTATCATTGAAAAGAGTATAGAAACTGCTGATAAATTTTCAGAAATTCAAAAAGTATACTCAAAAAATATAGAAAGGGATTTTATGGAAATAGATTTAAGTTTGATTGAAAATGTTATTAATAAACTTTAATTAAGTTTATTATACAAAATTACGGAGGTGAATCATGAAATTAGAATTAGGAAGTATTGTTATCACTGATATTCAATTTTCTAATGAATCAAAAATCGAAGGTCATACTTTATATGTAAACAAATCAGAAGTTGAAAATTTAATCCTGGAAGATGAACATATTAAGGATGTAAGAGTTGACCTTGCAAAGCCAGGTGATAGTACTAGAATTACTCCTGTGAAGGATGTAATTGAACCAAGAGTAAAGGTCTCGGGTAACGGAGGAGTTTTTCCTGGAGTAATTTCAGAAGATGAAACAGTGGGAAATGGAAGAACCAACGTACTAAAGGGAGCAGCAGTAGTAACAACAGGTAAAATAGTAGGTTTTCAAGAAGGTATAATAGATATGTCCGGAAAAGGAGCTGAATATACACCTTTTTCAAAAACATATAATCTAGTAATCGCTTGTTACAAAGCAGACGAAATAAAATCTCATACTTATGAACGAGCTGTCAGAATGGCTGGTTTAAAAACCGCTACATATTTAGGAAGGTTAGCTAAAGATTTAGAACCTGAAAGCATTGAAACCTATGAAACCTTACCACTAATGAAAAGCAGTAAGGAATATAAAGATTTACCATCGGTAGCTTATGTTCAAATGCTCCAAAGTCAGGGTCTACTTCATGACACTTATGTTTACGGGGTTGATGCTAAACAGATTATACCTACATTAATTTATCCAACTGAAATTATGGATGGAGCTATAATAAGCGGTAACTGTGTGTCAGCTTGTGATAAAAATACTACTTATCACCATCAAAACAACTGTGTAGTACATGATCTATTTAAAAGACATGGAAAAGATATCAACTTTATAGGTGTAATTATAACAAATGAAAACATTTATTTAGCAGATAAGGAAAGAGCTTCAAATTGGACTGCTAAACTTGCAGACTTTTTAGGAGTTGATGGAGTAGTGATATCTCAAGAAGGATTTGGTAATCCTGATACGGATTTGATTATGAACTGCAAAAAAATCGAAGAAAAAGGTATCGATACTGTTATAATAACTGACGAGTATGCCGGAAGAGATGGAGGATCCCAATCTCTTGCAGACGCAGATGAAAAAGCAAATGCAGTAGTAACCGGTGGTAATGCCAATGAATTGATTACTCTTCCACCAATGGATAAAATAATCGGTCATTTAGATTATGTTAATAAAATAGCTGGTGGATTTGAAGGAAATATCGATGAAGAAGGATATATTACAGTGGAGCTGCAGGCAATTATCGGAGCTACTAACGAACTCGGTTTTAACAAATTAACTGCTCGAGAATATTAAAGGAGGCTATAAATGTCAAAATATAAAGTTATTCATTATATAAACCAATTTTACGCCGGTATCGGCGGAGAAGATATGGCAAATTATGAGCCTGAAAAAAGGAAAGGATTTCTTGGACCAGGACAGGCATTTCAAGCAGCTTTCAAAGAGGATGCAGAAATTTGCGCTACAATAATTTGCGGTGATTCTTTTTACAATGAAAATATGGAGGAAGCAAAAAAGAAAATACTTGATATGGTAAAGGAAGAAAATCCAGACCTATTCATTGCTGGTCCTGCTTTCAATGCAGGAAGATACGGTATGGCATGTGGTGATATTGCATCTTCAGTACAATCAGAATTAGGTATAAAAGCTTTAACCGGAATGTATATAGAAAATCCTGGCGTTGATTCATTCAAGAAAAATCTTTACATAATTGAGACTAAAAATTCAGCAGCCGATATGAGAAAAGCAGTAAAGAAAATGGCAAGTTTTGCTAAGAAATTACTTAACAATGAAGATGTTCTATCTCCGGAAGAAGAAGGATATATAAAAAGAGGCTTAAGAAAAAATTTATTTGTAGATAAAAGAGGTTCAGAAAGAGCTGTAGAAATGTTGATTAAAAAACTTAATAAAGAAGATTATACTACAGAGTTTCCAATGCCTGAGTTTGATAGGGTTACACCTAGTCCTGCTATAAAAAATATGTCAGAAGCGAAAATTGCTATTGTTACATCTGGAGGTATAGTTCCTAAATATAATCCGGATAATATAGAGTCATCTAGTGCCTCTAAATATGGAAAATACAGTATTAGAAGATTTAAAGAGGTAGTCTGTGATGATTATGAAACTGCCCACGGAGGTTATGATCCTTCCTATGCTAATGAAGATGCAGACAGAGTTATCCCAATGGATGTGTTAAGGGATATGGAAAAATCAAAAAGAATAGGAAAACTTTATGATTACTTTTACACAACTACAGGAAACGGAACTTCTGTTTCTAATGCAAAAATGTTTGCCTCTGAAATTACTCAGGATCTTAAATCCGTGGGAGTAGATGCAGTTATACTAACTTCCACTTGAGGTACTTGTACACGTTGCGGTGCAACAATGGTTAAGGAAATAGAAAAAAGCGGAATACCTGTTGTACATTTATGTACGATAGTTCCAATATCAAAAACCGTAGGTGCTAACAGAATAGTTCCAACAATAGCAATACCATATCCTTTAGGTAACCCTTCACTAACACCTAAGGAAGAAAAGGAATTAAGAAGGGGAATAGTTGAAACTGCTATAAAAGCATTAGAAACAGAAATAACTGAACAAACTGTATTTCAATAAAATTTAGGAGGTATATAATGTTAGAGCTTAATAAGAAGAATTTTGAAGAAGAGGTTTTAAACTCCGAAGGACTAATCTTAGTAGACTATTGGGGAGATTCATGTGAACCATGTAAGGAGTTAATGCCTGATATTGAAGCATTAAGTGAAAAATACGGAGAAAAAATTAAATTTACAAAACTTAACACTTCTAAAGCAAGAAGAGTAGCTATTTCTCAAGGAGTTTTAGGCTTGCCTACGATAATACTTTACAGAAACGGCCAAAAAATTGAAGAAGTAAACAGAGATAATGCGAATAAAGATTACATAGAAAAAACAATTAAAAAACATATATAATAAAGGTCCTACAGCTTTTATATAAATTTAAGAAAGGAAGTGTAGATTATGAGTTTATTAGATAACAAAAAAGTTATTGTTATAGGGGACAGAGATGGAGTACCTGGACCAGCTATAGAAGAGTGTCTAAAATCAACAAATTCAGAAGTAGTATATTCTTCAACTGAATGTTTTGTCTGAACTGCAGCGGGTGCAATGGATTTGGAAAACCAAAAAAGAGTTAAGGATTTTGCTGAAGAACACGGTGCTGAAAACCTTGTAGTTATACTAGGTGCAGCAGAAGGTGAGGCAGCAGGTTTAGCTGCTGAAACCGTTACAGCAGGAGATCCAACTTTTGCAGGTCCATTGACAGGAGTCCAGTTGGGACTAAGTGTATTTCATTGTTGTGAGCCACAATTTAAAACTGAAGTAGATGAAGATATTTATGAAGATCAAATTGGAATGATGGAAATGGTTCTTGATGTAGATGAAATTATTGAAGAAATGACAGATATTAGAGATGAATTTTGTAAGTATTGTTAAATATATTTATACAGGTGGGTGTTTTAGCACCCATTTGTTTTATAAAATAATAAAGTAAAATAAAAATGATTAACAGGAGGATTATATGAAATATCCAGTAATTGATAGCGCAAGTTATATTTTGATAAACACACCGGATATGATAATGCATAATGGTACGACACAAACTATGGAGAAATTATCCAATCCAGATTCAGAATATCTAAAAAAAGCACCTTCACATATTAGAAAGTATGAAGAAGTTTTAAATTATCTACCAAATCAAGTTTATATAGGTAATCTTAGCCCTGCTGATTTAAAGGACCAAAAACTACCTTGGTATAATATTGACTCAAAAGTAAAAAATAGATTTGGAAAATTCGGAGAAATTATGCCGCAAGATGAGTTTATAGGATTATTAAAAATATCAGATTCTTTTAACCTAGTTTTGTTGGAAAAATTTTTCTCTAAAAATATCAAAGACAAGCTATCATCACATACATTAATAAAAAAATATGTTGAGCTTATTAAAGATGGTGTTGATTTAGATATAATAGAAAATGAAATTAAAAACAATGATGCTGAGGCTTTATATAATGATGGAAAAATAGTCGGATGTGTTAAAAAAGCCCATGATTCAGATGTGAACCTTACTTCTCATATAATGTTTGAGAACTTAGTGGTTAAAGCTTCTGGATTTTTAGCACTAAAACATTTAATGAACAACACAAATAAAAATATAGAAGATATTGATTATGTAATCGAGTGTTCTGAAGAAGCTTGCGGTGACATGAATCAACGTGGTGGTGGTAATTTCGCTAAATCTATAGCAGAACTTGCCGAAGCTAACAATGCTACAGGTTCAGATACCAGAGGTTTCTGTGCAGCTCCAACCCATGCTCTTATTCAAGCTGCTGCTTTAGTACAGTCAGGAGTATATAAAAATGTTGCTATTGTAGCCGGTGGAGCTACAGCAAAGCTTGGTATGAATGGAAAAGACCATGTAAAAAAAGGACTTCCTATTTTAGAGGATGTATTGGGTGGTTTTGCTGTGTTAATCAGTGAAAATGATGGAGTTAATCCTATAGTAAGAACTGACCTAGTTGGAAGACATACTGTAGGTACTGGGTCTTCTCCTCAAGCTGTTATAACATCTTTAATTACTTTGCCTTTAGATAAAGCAAATATGAAGATTACAGATGTGGATAAATATTCCGTAGAAATGCAAAATCCGGATGTCACTAAGCCTGCGGGTGCTGGAGATGTTCCAACTTCAAATTATAAAATGATAGGAGCTTTAGGAGTTAAACGTGGAGATATAGAAAAAAAAGAACTCCTCAATTTTGTAAATAAACATGGTATGCCGGGATGGGCTCCAACTCAAGGACATATTCCATCAGGAGTACCTTATTTAGGTTTTGCAATAGATGATTTAACTACTGGTGATTTTAATAGAGTTATGATAGTTGGTAAAGGAAGTTTATTTCTCGGTAGAATGACCAATCTTTTTGATGGCGTATCTGTAGTTATAGAAAGGAATAACGGAGTTACTGAAGATGAAAACTCAGTATCAAAAGATGAAATTAAATCTATGATAGCAGAAGCTATGAAGGATTTTGGAAATCATCTGATAAATGATTAGGAGGGTGTTATGTTAGATTCTAAAAGCACTAAAAAAATGATAGGTAACGTCTTTATTGATATAGCTAATGGAATAGAATCAGGACAGTTTGGAGAAATAATAAGGATTGGTCTTACTACTCTTGGCAGCGAGCATGGAGTTAAAAATCTCCTGAAAGGAGCAGAAATAGCTTCGAAAAAATATCCAAATATTCAAGTTATACTTATCGGTCAAAAAACAGACACAAATCTTGAAACTTTTATAGTGGATTCAGAAGAAAAAATGTATGAAAAAATGGAAGAACTACTTGATAGTAATTATTTAAATGCCTGCGTCACTATGCATTACAATTTTCCAATTGGTGTCTCATCTGTAGGTAAGGTTGTAACTCCAGGATTAGGTAAAGAAATGTTTATTGCTACAACAACCGGGACTTCAGCTGTAAATAGAGTAGAATCTATGATAAAAAATACTATAGCCGGTATAATTGCTGCTAAAGCCTCAGGTATTGAAAATCCAATAATTGGAATTTTAAATGTAGATGGAGCAAAGCAGGTGGAAATCGCTCTTAAGAAATTAAAAAACAATGGATATGATATTAATTTTGGAGAATCTCTAAGATCTGATGGCGGTTGTATAATGAGAGGTAATGATTTACTATCAGGAAGTGTAAATGTTATGGTTACTGACACTCTTACTGGCAATATTTTAATGAAGATGTTTTCTTCTTTTACTACTGGTGGAAGCTATGAAGCATCAGGATACGGCTACGGTCCAGGTATAGGTGAAGATTTTGATCGAAATATTTTAATACTTTCAAGAGCTTCAGGTTCTCCAGTCGTATCAAATGCAGTAGAATACGGTATGCAAGTTTCTAAAGGCAATATTTCTGAAATAAGAAAGAATGAATATTTAAAAGCAAATAAATCTGGATTAAAGGAAATAATGAAAGATATTACGAGGGAAATTCATGATAAAAAAAGCGAAGATAAAGTATCAATGCCAGAAAAAGAAATTGTGACTGCTCAAATTTCTGGAATAGATATTATGGATTTAGAAGATGCAGTAAAAGTTTTATGGAAAGAAAATATTTATGCTGAAAGTGGAATGGGTTGTACCGGTCCTATTGTGTTAGTCTCTGACAATAACTTAAACAAGTCCATTTGTTTATTACAAGATAAAGAGTATATTGTATCTGATAAAAAAGATTGTTAATTTCAAAAGCATGAATTTAAAATTCATGCTTTTGTTTTTTAAAGTTTTGCTCCTGTTCTCGATTTAAACCTTGTTAGAATTATACTACTTCTAACTTTAATAATTCCATCAATTGAATAAAGATCTTTCTCTAAAAAATCGTTCAATTCTTCATCTTTGTTAAGTAATGCATGCATATGTAAATTCCCTGTTCCTGTCATTTGGTACACATCCGTTACATTTTCTTTTCTAGCTAATTGATTTCCAATTTCATAAAGTTTTGTAGGTTCGACTTCTATGTCAAAATATACTGCTATTTCTCTTCCTACTTTTCTCAAGTTCATATCAATAGTATATTTTTCTATAACTTCGCTGTTTTCTAAATTATCAATTCTGGTTTTAACAGCAACTCTTGATAAGTTTACTTCCTTTCCAATATCTACATAAGAAATTCTTGAATTTTCTGATAGCAGATATAAAATTCTTTTATCTATATCATCAACTTTTCTGTATTTCATTTATTACTCCTTCTATTTTTGTTCAATCAAACCTTTTCTATATGCATTAAGAAGTTCTTTCAAAATTTCTATATTAGCCTTTATATCCTTTCCGTCATCTGTGTCTTCTACTAAAACCCTTTTAGATACTTCATGTACATAAACTTCTTTTGGCAGCATATCCACATTTTCATATATAGTTGCTTCGTGAGTTTCAAAAGGTTCATGAGACACTAAAATTATTGCCTGTGAATTGTATATTAAAGTATAGCCTGCTATTCCAGTTATTTTCTGATAAGGATAAGAAAAGCCACCATCAATTACAAAAAGTTTACCTTCAGCTTTCACCGGACTTTCTCCCTTTTTAGCTTTAACAGGTATATGGCCGGTTATTATCTTCCCTTTATCTTCCGGCACACCAAATTCCTTTAAAATTTTATTACTTATATTTATTTCGTCTCTAAAATTAAAGTAATCGTTATAATCTTCTCTATGAGTTTCTTTGTCTTTTACAAAATACCTTTCAAATGTAGCCATTTTATTTTTACCAAATAAGGGAGATATAGGACCACACCATGTATACCAAATAATATCTAAATTTTTCTGATTAATTTCTTCATCTTTATTAAAAAAACCTTCTCTTAATCTTGAGTCGAAAAAGTCGCATAATGTTTTACCTGAATATTCTTTCCCCTGAAAATTAAATTTTTGAAACTCTTTATTCTTATTCATAGGTATACAGGCATGATATAGTAAATTGGAATTACACCTAAGATATACACTTCCTTTTCCGTATAATGTTTCTACATGTTTTTGTAGTTTCTCCGACTGCATAAAGCTATGAGTTATACTGTCTATAACTTCTTCCTCTTCTTGACTTAGGGTATAAGGATTATCCAAATCTAAAGTTGGAAAAAAGTTATCCAGAAGAGGATATTCTTTACCATCTATATCTACAGTTTTGTAATCATCTTTAATTTTATCAAGAAATAATCTATCTTCCATTTTAAAATCAGGGTTTCTCATGATGATTTGACCCTCTAACTTAAATTGAATAATAGCAATAGATTTTTGCATTCCTGCAAGCAGTTTTATGTCTTTTTTCTTTACATTATTATTTTTTTCAAGTTTAGGTTGGAATCGCTCTAAAGAATTATTTGTATATTTTTCCAATGCTAAGCTTGCCAACGGCATTAAATTAATACCATAACCTTCCTGTAATATTTTCATACTTCCATATCTTAATGCTATCCTTATTACATTTGCCATACATGCTTTAGATCCGGCAGCAGCTCCCATCCAAATAACATCGTGATTTCCCCACTGTATATCTACATTGTGATGATCCATTATGTCATCCATTATTAGATCTGAACTTGGTCCTCTATCATAAACATCCCCAACTATATGTAGTCTATCCACTACTAGTCTTACTATGGTATCACAAATATCAATTATGAAATCATCAGCTCTTTTTGTGCTTATAATGGTTTTGATTATATGATTAAAATATTTTTGTTTGCTTTCCAAATCTTCCTGTTCCTGCATTAATTCTTCTATTACATAGTCAAAGCTATCAGGCAACGCTTTCCTAACCTTTGATCTTGTATATTTATAGGATACTTTTCTAATTAATAGTACCAAATGATAAATAGTGTCTTCATACCAATTATCATCAACTATATTTTTACTTTTAAAAAAGTTTAATTTTTCTTTAGGATAATATACCAAAGATGCTAAATCCTTTTTATCTTTTTCAGTAAGTTTATTTCCAAAAGTTAAATCTATTTTTCTTTTTACTGTACCTGAAGCATTTCTTATAATATGATTAAAAGATTCAAACTCTCCATGTATATCTGTTATAAAGTGTTCTGTACCTTTAGGCAACTTTAGTATGGCCGTTAAATTAATAATTTCTTCGCTAACTGCGTCTACATTAGGGTATTTTTTCGATAATAGTTTGTAGTAATTTATTAATTCCATATTTACACCTCTTTTAATTTTTATACCTATAAATATTATATGACATTTACTTTAAAATAAAAAGATTATTTCTATAATGATTTTATTGTTTATTGTGCTATCACAGTATATAATAATAGTATATTATTTAATTTAATTTATTGATCATTTAATATGATTATTTCTATCAAATATTTGATGTTAAGTTTATTATTTTATATAATATAAATAATACAGTCTTTTTAAAAATAAACCCTTTCATTTTATAATACTTTTAAAATATAAAATTATACTAATATCATTAACTATCATATTAATTTCTCATATTTCATATATTATAAGACAACAAAATTAAATTTTAATTTCCCAAGTAAGTATTAATAAGATTTTATCATTAAATCTTTAAAATTAATAAATAAATAGAGGAGGAATATTAATGGGAGAAGGAAAATGCCCTGTTACAGGACATACTAAAAAAACGATCTCTGCTCGTGGTACTACTAATAAAGATTGGTGGCCTAATCAATTAAATCTTAAAATCCTTCATCAACATTCAAATTTAAGTAATCCTTTGGACAAAGATTTTAATTATGCTGAGGAATTTAAGAAATTAGATTTAGATGCCATTAAAAAAGATCTTAAACAGTTAATGACAGATTCTAAAGATTGGTGGCCTGCTGACTACGGTAACTACGGTCCATTATTTATCAGAATGGCATGGCACAGTGCAGGAACCTACCGTATGGGTGATGGTAGAGGTGGAGCCGGCAGTGGTTCTCAAAGGTTACCTCCACTAAATAGTTGGCCTGACAATGTTAATTTAGATAAGGCCAGACGTCTATTGTGGCCAATTAAGAAAAAATACGGAAAGAGAATCTCTTGGGCTGATCTAATCATTTTAACAGGTAACTGCGCTTTAGAATCCATGGGAGTTAAGACTTTTGGATTCGCCGGTGGTCGTGAAGATGTATGGGAACCTGAAGAAGATATTTACTGGGGTTCCGAAGATGAATGGCTAGGTGATGATAGATATTCAGGGGAAAGAGACCTTGAAAATCCACTGGCAGCAGTACAAATGGGACTTATTTATGTTAATCCGGAAGGCCCAAATGGAGAACCCGATCCTGTGAAATCCGGAGTTGATGTAAGAGATACTTTTGATAGAATGGCTATGAACGATGAGGAAACTGTTGCCCTATTAGCAGGGGGACACACTTTCGGTAAATGTCACGGTGCAGGTCCTGCAGATCATGTAGGTCCGGAACCGGAATCAGCTCCAATAGAAGAGCAAGGCCTGGGTTGGAAAAGCTCTTATGGAAGCGGAAAAGCTGGAGATCAAATAGGAAGTGGTATAGAGGGTGCTTGGAAGGCAAATCCAACTAAGTGGGACATGGGTTATCTTAAAACTTTATTCAAATATGAATTTGAACATGTTAAAAGTCCTGCCGGTGCTCATCAATGGCTAGCTAAAGATGTGGATGAAGAGGATATGGTTGTAGATGCACACGACCCTACAAAAAAACATCGACCTATGATGACTACTGCAGATTTATCACTAAAATTCGACCCTAAATATGAACCAATTGCTCGTAAATTTATGCAAAATCCCCAAGAATTTCACGACGCTTTTTCTCGTGCTTGGTTTAAACTAACTCATCGTGATATGGGGCCTAAATCAAGATATCTTGGTCCTGAAGTGCCGGAGGAAGATTTAATATGGCAGGATCCAGTTCCTGAAGTCGATTTTGAGATAATAAATCAGGAAGACGCAAAAGAATTAAAATCTAAAATTTCTGAAACTGAATTGACTATCCCTCAGTTGGTTAAAACCGCTTGGGCTTCAGCTTCTACATACAGGGATTCTGATAAAAGAGGTGGAGCAAATGGTGCTCGTATTCGCCTGGAGCCTCAAAAATATTGGAAAGTTAATGAACCTAATAAGTTAAAAGATATATTAGATGTATACGAAAAAATTCAGAAGAATTTCAATGAATCAAACTCAGGTAAAAAAGTATCCATGGCAGACTTAATAGTTCTCGGTGGATGCGTTGGAATAGAAAGAGCAGCTAAAAAAGCAGGAAATGACGTTGAAGTTCCTTTTAAACCTGGACGCACAGATGCTACCGAAGAACAGACTGATGCTGAATCTTTTTCAGTTTTAGAACCTACTTCAGACGGATTCAGAAACTATATGAAGCAAAAATTTTCTGTATCTGCTGAAGAATTATTAATAGATAGAGCTCAGCTTCTTACATTAACAGCTCCGGAAATGACTGTTTTAATAGGTGGTATGCGTATGCTTAATGCAAACTACAACCAATCTCAACATGGAGTATTTACAGATAATCCTGAAACTCTAACTAATGACTTTTTTATTAATCTACTGGATATGAGTTATGAATGGAAAAAATCTAAAGATGATGAAAATGTTTATGAAATCAGTGAAAGAGATACAGGTAAACTTAAATGGACTGGTACTAGAGTCGATTTAGTTTTAGGCTCAAACTCTCAACTTAGAGCAATTGCAGAAGTTTACGGTTCTGAAGATGCTGAAGAAAAATTTGTTAATGATTTTATTGCAGCTTGGAATAAAGTTATGAATGCAGATCGTTTTGATTTGAACTAGAAAATATATTAAAAATTACCATTAAAAAGAGGGAAAAATCAATTTCCCTCTTTTTAATTATATACTGTATTTTACTATTTTTTTTGCTCGATTTCTGTAACACATTCAGTTTTTATCTTTTCTACTAAAAATTGAAGCCCATCTATTACGTGAGGTCTTATGTCTCCTCCTACCATCACATACATAATGTCATCGCCTACATCCAACAGTCCTTCATTAAGCCAAACTTTAATGTAGAAAATTCCATCTAATTTTTTTGTTTCTTCTACTGCTTTATCTACTTTTTTTTGATCGTAAGAAAATTCCATTTTTTCAACTTCAGAACCATCATCTATTCCCTGTCTTACTTTTGCTTTAGGTGTTTTTCTAACAGTTCCATTATGTATCAAGAACATTCCTACCTTTAAAGTTTCAGGGTCAGCCTTAGCTTCTTTCATCCACTGATCCATTGAAGGTATTTCTTTATTTGTCTTCATATTTTTCAACATTATCAATTCCTTTTTTAGTTTAAATTTTTTATTATTAAGTAATTGATGCTTCGTAAATTTTTTCTATAGAATTACTTATCATATTGTTAAATTCTTCATCATTTTGGCTTGCATCTAGCCCTTCCAATAGTGCTCTTGAAAAGCTAGCAATAAGATTGTGATTTCTTTTGAGTTTTTCTACAGCTACTTCTCTACTGTATCCTCCTGAAAGTGCTACTACTCTCATCACCTGAGGATGTTGTATGATTTCTGAATAAAAATCATCTTCATCCGGTAGAGATAGTTTAAACATCAATATTTGATCTTCATTAAGTTTGTCTAAATGTTTTAATATTTCTTCTCTCAAAATCTTTTCTGATTCTGCTTTATCCTTGCTTTTAATATCTACTTCAGGCTCTAAAATAGGAACAAGATCGCCTTCAATTATTTTCTTTCCGTATTCGAATTGCTGTTCTACTATTTTTTTAATTCCTTCATGGTTTGCTTCTTTGATTACGGATCTCATTTTTGTTCCAAATATATTTCTTTCTTTAGCTCTTTTTATTTTAGAATCCAAGTCTGTTATAGGCTTCATTAATTGAACTCCTTCTTTCACATCAGCCAAACCTTTATCTACTTTTAGAATAGGCAATATACCTTTTTTCTCCCATAGATAGTCTCCTGTGTATAAGCCTTCTACTTTTCTGTCCATAGTTTGTTCAAATAAAATTGCTGCTAAAATATGTTCGGATGTAAATGCAGGACTAGTAACAATTCGAGTTCTCATTTCGTGTACAAGATTAAACATTTCTTCTTCACTGTCGTACTGGTCTTCACCTATACCGTAACCTCTTAAAGCTTTTGGTGTGCTACCACCACTTTGATCTAATGCTGCTATAAATCCTTTTCCATTTTTCATAATTTCTTTTTGTTTTTTATTCATTTAATACACCTCTCTTTAATTTATTTTTTTCTGAATTTTTCTTCTAAACAACTAGGCTTAAAAAAATAATAATTTGAAATAAATTTCCCACTTAATTAATAATATATAGCTTTAGAACTATAATCACAAAATAGACCATTGCGATATAAACAATAAGTATATTCTTATCAAAAACATAATAGAAAAATAGGTCCCACTATAATAAGTAATACCCGCCTTAGAAATTTTTATTACTATATTTATTCATTTTATTAAAATTTAATAATTTATTCTTGTTATAACTCTTCACTCCATCTATACTTTCTGTTTTTAATTAAAGTATCGATATTACAACTCAAACATAATCCGTTGTGACAGCATATAACATCTCCACATTCAGGACATTTCCACTTTTTTTCCTCTTGCTTTAAGAATTTATCCATCCCATATTTTCTTATAAATTCAAGATTTTTAATCATACTCATGTGATATTTTGTATGATATCGTTTATCTAATGATTTTAATCTTTTACAGGGAAACTCTTCGCATTCGTAGCAAAAGCGCAATTTTCCTTTTCCTACTAATTCGCATTTATTAGCCATATACTTGCAGTTCTTACCTCTAGGAATACATCCAGGACAGTATTTCCTGTGAAATCCTTTTTTATTAAGATCTTTCTCTTTAAACTGATAAGCAACACACAACTTGCAATTCATTCCACATGGAGCAATAAATACTTCTTTCACAAGATTCCCTCCTAAGTTTAATTATATCATTATTTGATTAATCTCACCTTTGCCACCAAAATACTTTACTTCTCCATAGGCTCCATTAATGAAGGTTAGTTGAGGTGGTTTATGTCCTAAATCCACATCATAAATTACCGGAACATTCAAATCACTTAAAGCCTTTTGAAAAGCATCTATATAAGTAAAATCTTGAGTATCTTCATATCCATCTAGTCTGCCGTAAAGAAAACCATTAGTATTAGTAAACCAACCATTTTCCTTCATTTGCCATAAAGTTCTGTAGATATCACCTGCATTCATTTCACAGCTCTCTAAATACCATATCATTCCTTCTTTTTTAAATTGGCTTATATAATTTTTAACATTGTCATAAGGTGTACCAATAATCTTACAAAGAACATCCATACAGCCCCCAATCAGACTCCCTCTAAATTCATGATTCTCATTATCCAAACTTTTCCAGATAACTTCTTCAGAAAGATTATATGAAGGAAATACATCTTTCTTAACTTCAAGCCAGTCTTTTTGATATTTTTTCAAGTTTTTTTGGCTAAAGCTCTTACCCTTATCAAGTGAAAGTATATCTAATGCTTCAAGTACCGACGGATCAATTGATACGAAACCAAAATCAATACAATTTGGTCCATGAGCTGTAGCAATATTTAGATTTGTAGTAAGAGTAAAAAGCAAAGTACTTGTATCAGAAAACCCTAGAATCCATTTAGGAGGTAACTCTTCTATTA
>JBEPWV010000005.1:0-16920 GCA_041642175.1 Clostridia bacterium | reverse complement strand
TATTCACTAAAATGGGGAATTGACAGGAACAGGTGGTTTGAAGAATTTAAATATAAAGATGATGAAGATGATTTAGAATTTTTAAATAATTTAAGAGAAAAAATTATAGAGATTTTACCATCAAAAAAATCTTATTTAAGAAAGAATACTGTAGAAAAATTAGTTAATACAATATGCTCTGATATTGACTATTTAAATTTAAAAGAAAAAATCGAAAAGGATACAGAAGCATTAAAGGATAAAAGCTTGTTTGAAGAAGCATATATTAACAATCAAGTATGGAACTCAGTAATGGAATTATTTGATCAGATTATAACTATTTCGGGAGATACTAAAATTTCTATAAGTGAATTAAAAAATATTTTAGAATCCGGTCTAGAAGAATACGAAGTTGGAGTTATTCCATCTAAGATAGATTCAGTTACTGTAGGAAATTTAGATAGAACAAAATTTGGCAATAAGGAATCTATTTATTTAGTTGGTGTAAACGACGGGTACATGCCTAAGAATATTGATGATACGGGAATTCTAATAGATGAAGAAAAAGATTTGCTGAAAAAAAAGGGTTTAGAATTAAAAGATTCAGAATATAAAATAGATTCAGAGAAACATAATTTTTACAATATTCTTAGCAGAGGAAAAGAAAAAATTAGTTTTAGTTATTCTCTAGGGGATTACGATGGTTCTAGTTTGATTAGATCATCTTATATAGATAAAATAATAGAAATATTTCCTAAAGTAAAAATCACTAGTAGTTTATCTTCAACTGATAAAGAAAACCTTCATGTTAGACCTAATCCTGTTTTGAATCAAGCTGTAAATGTCATGACAAAAGAAAAAAATATCGAAGACATTAAGGAAATTTATAAAGAAACTTTAAAGTGGCTGCTTTTAAACAAAGAATTTTTTCCTGATTTACTAAAAAAAGGTCTGCTTTACACTAATAACAAAGAAAATATAGATAAATCATATGTAAAAAAAATATATGAAAATCCATTAACTCTTTCTCCTTATGGATTAGAAAGCTTTTCAAACTGTCCATTTAAATTCTTTGTGGAATACGGGCTTAAACCAGTAGATAGAAAAGAGTACGTAGTTGATAATAGAGATATAGGAAAGATATATCATAACTCGGTGGAGAAATTTACCAAGCATATTACTGATAAAAAAGAAGAATATATTAATTTGGAAGATGGATTAAAAGTTATGGAAGATTCTATTAAAGATGCTATAAACGAAGAAAAAGATAAAAATAGTCCTATTGACTATACATACAGAAATAAATACTTAAAGAAAAAAATTACAAGAGTTGGTATGGAAACTGCAAAAGGTCTTATAGAACACCTTAACAGAAGTGATTTTAAACCAAAATATTACGAAATAAGTTTTGAAGATAATTCAAAATTTCAATCTATAGATAAGGAACTTAGTCAAGGTGAAAAATTAAAAATAAAGGGAAGGATAGATAGAGTAGATGTATATGAAACAGAAAATGGAGACTTCGTCAATGTAATTGACTATAAATCTAAAGACAAATCAATAGATTTAACTTCTTTAGTAAATGGAATGGAATTACAGCTTTTCATATACCTTGATGCTTTAATAAAAAATTCAGAAAGAATAACAGGTAAAGATTCAATGATTGGAGGAGTTTTTTATTTTAGTATTTTGCTACCCTGGATAGATGGAGACGAGTTTTTAAATAAAGAATCTGTAGAGAAGCAGCTTTTAAAAAGTTATAGGATGGAAGGATATTTTTTAGAAGATAAAGAACTAATAAAAAAATTAGATAAAAAAATTGAAGAAGAAAGAGAATCTACTGTTGCAAGAATTAAATTAAATAAAAATGGCTCTATAAGTAAAAGCTCTCAAACATTAGATAAAGAAGCTTTTGAAGGACTTTTAAACTTTGTCGATCATAAAGTTAAAGAAATAGGAGAAGATATTCTTAGGGGAAAAATAATAATAGAGCCCTACAAAAAAAATAAAGAAATACCCTGTAAGTGGTGTCCTTATATTGATATTTGTCAATTTGATAAAACTATGCCGGACAATAATTACAGGATAATATCAAAAGTAGATAAAAAAGATTTTGAAGAATTACTAAAAAAAGCAGGTGATTCAGATGATTAGATGGACAGAAGAACAAAAGATGGCAATAAACAACAAAGATAAAAACCTACTTGTCTCAGCCGCTGCAGGTTCTGGGAAAACAGCGGTTTTAGTAGAAAGAATTATTGATACATTAATTAAAAAAAATATAAATATTGATGAATTTTTAATTGTAACTTTTACAAATGCTGCAGCAAAGGATATCAAAAAAAAGATACAGAAAAGCTTAGTTGAGAGAATTAATAGTGAAGAATCCAATAGATATAAATTAAGAAAACAGATAAATAAACTTAATAAAAGTAATATATCAACAATTCACGCTTTCTGTACTAATGTCATTAAAAAATACTACTACCTTATAGATATTGATCCAAATTTTATGATAAGCAGTATAGAAGAAAATGAGATTTTATTTAATGATTCTTTAGAAGAGATATTAGAAAAAAGTTATGAGGAAAACACAGTTGAATTTCAATCACTGGTGGATAATTACAGTGAAGATAGAGGAGATTCAAGGCTTGAAAGTATTATAAAACAAACTTATTCTGAAATACAGAGTTTTTCATATCCTATTAGATGGCTGGAAGAATCTGTAGATTTATTAAAAGACGATAGTAGAGACAACATATGGTTCAAAATCATAAAAGAAGATATTTTAAAATTTTTAAATGATTCAAAAGATATGATTAATGAGATGAAGACTTTGCTTGACTATGAAGGTCCTGGTGAAATCTATCAAGAAACTTTAATAAAGGATAATGAGATAATAGGTACTTTATTTAAATTATATGAAAAAGATATAGATGAATTTGCAAATTACTTTAACTCAATTAGTTTCAGTAGTTTGCCAAGAATTTCAAGAAAGAAAAAAGACGAAGTTTGTGATACGTATAAAGATAAAAGAGATTTACTTAAAAAATTAATTTCAGAAATTCAAAAATTAGTGCCAAAAGATGGATTTAATACACTTATTCAGGTAACAAAAAGCACCTACATACCTATGAAAGGATTGTTGAATGTAGTAAAAAAAGTTGATGAAAAATTTAAAGCTTTAAAAAGTGAAAAAGGTCTTCTGGATTTTAACGATCTTGAGCATTATGCTCTTGAACTTTTAGACTATGAGGAAGTATCAAGATACTACAGAGATAAATTTAAATATATATATATAGATGAGTATCAGGATAGCAACCAGGTTCAAGAAACAATTATAAAAAGAATTAAAAAAGAAAACAATCTATTTATGGTTGGTGATGTGAAACAAAGCATATATAGATTTAGACAGGCTGATCCTACAATATTCATGTCTAAACTTGAAGCATTTACTAAAGATAAAAGCGACAAAAATATGATAATAAATTTAAATAAAAATTTTAGAAGTAGGTCGGAAGTTTTAAACTGTATTAATTACTTGTTCAAAAATATTATGTCAAAAGATATAGGTGAAATAAATTATGACGATCTAAGCTATTTGTATAAAGGAATTGACTTTGAAAAAAATGAACTCAGCGATGATGTTGAAGTTAATATATTTAATAAAAAGGTAGAAGAAAAAGAGGATATTGATGAGGAGTTATTAGATTTACAGGATATTGAAATAGAAGCAAAATTAGCTGTTAAAAAAATAAAAAAATTAGTTGGCGAAAAAACCTTTAGTAGGAAAGAAGGATGGAGAAATATTAAATTCAAAGATATCGTAATTCTGTTAAGAGCGACCAAAGGAGCACAGGAGATATACGATGAAGTTTTCAGCAAAGAAAATATTCCATTGTATGCTGATAGTAACGAAGGTTATTTTGATTCTGTTGAAATAAAAATAATAATAAATCTATTGAAATTAATTGATAATTTTAAGCAGGATATACCCTTAATAAGCGTAATGAGATCTATAATAGGAAATTTCACTCTTGAAGAAATTATTGAAATAAGATTAAATAGTAAAAAAACCCCTTACTACCAGAGTCTAATGAAATATAATCAAGAAAATAACGATGAGATATCTTTAAAAATTCAGCAATTTGTTGAAAAAATCAAAGAATGGCGCCTTCAAAGCAAATATAAACCTTTAAATAAATTAATTTGGGATATTTTGATAGAAACAAATTATTTTTATTTTATTGGAATGCTGCCTAAAGGTGAAATTAGACAGGGAAATCTTAAATTACTGGTAGATAAAGCATATAATTTTGAAAAAACAAAAATGAGTGGACTTGTAAAATTTTTACAGTATATAGATAAGGTAAAATCATCCTCAAAGGACATGGGTAGTGCTAGAATTTTAGGAGAAAATGATGATGTTGTTAGGCTTATGAGTATTCATAAAAGCAAAGGTTTAGAATTCCCAGTGGTTATTATACCAGGACTAAATAAAAAATTTAACTTAATGAATAGCAGTAAAAGTATCATTATTCATAATACTTGTAGACTTGCACCTAAGTATTTCAACATAGATGAGAAAATTTCTAAAGAAACATTACCTAGACTAGCTAGTAAATCAGTAATTAAAAAAGAAGATCTTTCTGAAGAGATGAGAGTACTATACGTTGGTATGACTAGAGCAATTGACAAACTCATTTTAATTGGCACAGTTAAAAATGTTGAAAATAAAAAAGAAAAATGGAAAAATGGAGTAGATTTTTTTAGCTTATATACATCTTATAGCTATTTGGATTGGATAGGAAAAGCTCTTTATAATCATCAAAATGGAGCATCTTTAAGAATTCACGAAGATTTAAAATCAAGGGATAAAGAATTTAATTCCAAATGGAAAATTAATCTGCTGGATTATGAGGATATAATTAAAAAAGAAGAAACTGTTTCAAATAGAAAAAATATGTACCATAATATAGTGAAATTAAAAAACAAGGATGATATTAATCTGAATTATGTAGATGAACTATTAAATTGGAAGTATCCTTATGATAATGTTAAGGAGATACCACCCAAAGTATCCGTAACAGAATTAAACAAGTTGAGAAGAAAAAAGTATGAAAATAATAGATACAACATACCTACCATATCAGAAATACCTACTTTTAAAGATGAAAAGGTAAAATTCAGTGGTCAGGAAATTGGTACTATAACTCATTTTGTTATGCAGATGTTAAGATTAAAGAAGGAAATAGATGAAAAATACATAAAAGAAGAAGTTAATAGAATGATAATAAACAAACAGCTAACAGAAGAAGAAGGAAAAGCAGTAGATTACAAAAAAATAAATAGATTTTACAACTCAGATATTGGAAAAAGATTGTTATCATCCAATGAAGTTTATAGGGAAGAACCTTTCATAGTTAAGAAAAAACCCTTCGAAATAAGCAGTGACTTTTTAGAAAATGAGGAAAGTATTTTAGTTCAGGGAATAATAGACTGCTATTTTAAGGAAGAAACAGAAATAGTACTTATAGACTATAAAACAGATAGTTTATATAATAAAACATCAAAGGATATTTTAGACAATTATAAAGAACAAATAATTGAGTATAGACTAGCATTAGAGACTCTAACAGAGAAAAAAGTCAAGGAGAGTTATATTTATCTATTATCGGCAGATAAGTTCATAAAAGTAGATTAAACACTAAATTTATAATTTGAATTATGACTGAAATAAATGTATAATAAACCTAAGAATACCTGCGGTGTTCGAGATCCAAGTAATTCAACCGACATTTTGAGTAAGGGAGTTCGGAGTTTCTCTAGAGATGGAAAGCCTGTAACAGGACTTCAGAACTGGAGAACAGAACACCCACCTGCAAACCAGCGGGCGTGAATTAGAAGGATTACGGCACTGTGGGTTTTAATTTTTCAAGGAGGATGTTATGTACGACTTTCATATACATTCTATTTACTCTAATGACTGTAAATATGAACTAGACCAAATGATAAAAAGTGCAAGAACTAGAAAATTAAAAATAGTATACTGTTGTGATCATTTTGATGTCCACAGCGAACCTCATAAAGATTTGATATTTGACGCAGAAGAATACTGGAAAGAAATAAAGAGAATCAATAAAAAATACGATGATATTGAAGTTTTATCTGGAATAGAGATGAATATCGATTTAAGTTCAATAGTAAGAGTTGAAAATGTTATAGATTTGGAAGTATTTGATTTAATTATACTATCCTTTCATAGAATTAATAATGTATTTTTAAATGAAATAGATTATAATGAAATAAGCATTGATAAAAACATATATAGAGAGTATTATTATCAAATATTAGAAGTTATAAAAAAATATAAAAATTATGATGTATTAGGTCATTTGGACTATATTGATAGATTTGGACCGGATATAAAATTTGCTTACTATAAAGATATAATTGCTGAAATATTGAAAATTTTAATAAAAGAAGGTAAAAGTTTAGAAGTGAGCACTTCGGGATTTAGCCATAGAGTAGCGAGACAGTATCCTAAAAAAGAAATTTTAACTTTATATAAAAA
This sequence comes from Clostridia bacterium, assembly GCA_041642175.1. Classification (GTDB taxonomy): domain Bacteria; phylum Bacillota; class Clostridia; order Tissierellales; family Dethiosulfatibacteraceae; genus UBA8670. The sequence goes on along the minus strand of JBEPWV010000005.1, from coordinate 10,367 downwards.
ATTAGGGGGCACAAATATTATCATAGGTTCGGATGCTCATTATCCAGAACATGTAGGATTTAACTGTAAAAATATTATAAATTATCTTAAAAAGTTGGGATTTGAAAATATTTCAGTATACAGAAAAAGAGGAATGCAAAAAATCAGAATTTAGAAGGATGCAAAATGGTTAATATATTACTAAAAATTGGAATACTATCAATAATAGGTGCAAGTATCGGTTATGTTACAAACGTTATTGCTATAAAACTTTTATTTAGACCGGTAGAACCTGTTAATATAATTAGTTTTAAAATACAGGGAGTAATACCTAAAAGGCAAAAGGAACTGTCTAAAAGTATTGGAGATACTGTTGAAAACGAACTTCTAAGCATTGAAGATCTTTTGGGATCTTTTGTAACAGAAGATAGAATAGAAAAATTGCTTGGTAAAATAAAATTAAAAACCCAAAGAGTAATTGAAACAAAAATAGCAGAATATCCTCTTATTATGGGTTTGAAAAGACCCCTTATTAAATATATAAATAAAGTTATGGACGAAGAAGGTTCAGATTATGTTCATGAAATAATCAAAGATATAAGTACAAAAGCTGAAGAAGATATTAACATAAGTGGAATGATTGAAGAAAAAATTAATTCTTTCGATTTATCAAAAGTTGAGGAAATAGTATTTGATATAGCCAAAAAAGAATTAAGGCATATTGAAATATTAGGAGCAGTACTTGGATTTATGATAGGGATTATACAAGGGATTATTGTACATTTGTTTTAAGGTGATTTTAATATCTGTTTATTTAATAAGTGTATAATCTATATAAAAAAGGAGCATAGTATGAAATCTGTAGTCAAAATAACTGGAAAAGACAAAATAGGTATAGTAGCGAAAGTAACTGGAGTGTTGGCAGAAAATAAGGTTAATATTTTAGATATTAATCAAACTGTAAAAAAAGACTATTTCACTATGGTAATGTTGGTGGATACTTCAAAACTATCAATAAGTTATATTGAATTAAAGAATAAATTAGAAAAAACAGGAGAGGACTTGAATCTCTCGGTTAATCTTCAGAGGCAGGATATATTTAATAAAATGAATGAACTTTAAATGCAAATAGTAATAAAAAGAGAAATAAATCGAATTATTTTGATACAGTTTGATTTATTTTTTTATATGGTATAAATTAAATATAATAAAAACATTAAAGGAGAGGACAATGAATAAAACACCATCGAAAAATTTTGTTTTTGTAGGTCTTATTTTTACGTCTTTATCTTCAATCTTTGTAAAATTATCAGATTCTCCTTCTATAATAATTTCAGCTTATAGAATGCTCTTTGCGTCGTTACTTTGGGTTGTCCCAGTACTGATAAAAGACCGTGAAGAATTGAAAAAAATAACAATTTCTGACTTACTATGGTGTTTTGTTAGTGGAGTTTTTTTAGCACTTCATTTTGCAACATGGATTGCATCCTTAAGTATGACCTCAGTAGCTAGTTCAACAGTATTAGTTTCATTAAGCCCGGTTTTTGTTGCTGCTTTTAGTTATTTTATTTTAAAGGAAGATTTAAGACAAAGGTCCATAATAGGAATAGCTGTAGCAGTAGTAGGATCTGTTTTAATAGCCTATGGAGATTCTCAAGGAGGAGGACATGCTTTAACAGGTGATTTTTTAGCACTTTTAGGAGCGGTTTTTGTAGGTGGGTATTTACTTATAGGAGGAAGGGTAAGAATACGGTTAGGTGTTAGAGTTTATGTATTAATAGTTTACTCAATATCTGCAGTGGTTCTTTTTTCTATAGCATTTGCTACTAAAACCCTGGTTTATCCATACCCTATGAAAGAGATGTTGTTATTTTTTGCTTTGGCTTTTTTCTGTTCTCTACTAGGTCACAGCGTTTACAACTGGATGTTGGAATACGTATCTTCTACCTTTGTCTCGGTAGCCACATTAGGAGAACCAATATTTGCAACAATTTTAGCTTTACTAATATTCAAGGAGGTACCAAGTGTCCTAACATTATTGGGAGGAATATCTGTTCTTTTTGGTTTATACATCTATGTTAAATCAACAGGTGGTAAAAACCCGGAATTGAAGATAGAATAATATGAAAAAATATTTTATAAAAATTACTATTATGTTATTAATTTCTTTAGTTGTTTTAAATATTTACTTTATAAGAAGTATCTTAGTTATGATACCTTATAATATGATTAATCTTAGAAACTCCTTTATTCATGAAGAAAATATAGAGGTAGATATTCCTAAGGAAGAAAAATTAGAATGGTATCCTGTAATGAACACTTTCAATGCTAAACACTTTTCGAAATTTATTAATAAAGATGTTGACTTAGTAGTCTACTATACTTTTGGATCCTTTAAAAATAAGTACTCTAATATCTTCAGAGAATCATCTCCTACCTATTCTAGTTTTTATGGCGCATATATTACTAGAAATAACTCTAAGGAAGATTTCATTTTATCGAATTCCGGGGAGTTAATATTAAAAGATATTAAAGATATTCTAATATATGATTATATATATTTAGTATTAAAACCTTTAGGTTATAATGAAGTCATAAATGTAGATTTTGAGATAATCGACAAAAAAGAAAATAGTCAAAGAATTATTTTAATAGCTGAAATAAGAATGAAAGGATTAGCTCATTCATATAAAAACTTTAAGAGCAATTATTTACAGTACGGAACACCAGATAAATATATAGATGAAGAATACAATCCTATAAAGACCTATGGGAAGTTTATAATTGAAAAAGGGAAGAAGGATATTAATATAATTTACTACATAATTAATAAAGATCTCTCTATTGTAAAAGGATGGAATTTTTAATATGATTTTTTTATGTTTTGCACTAAAATTTGAAGCAGACCCTTTCATAGATTTTTTTAATTTAAAAAAAGTACATGAAATTAATAAAGTCAGAATATATAAAAGTGAAAATATCACTGCGGTAATAACAGGATCAGGTATCATAAATGCAGCTGAAGGTTTGAGCAACATATTTGCCAGGTACTATAAAAATAAAAATGATATTTTGATAAATATAGGAATAGCTGGTGGCGTCAGGGAATATAAACTTGGAAATATATTTATAATCAATAAAATTGTGGGTATAAATAATGATGAATACTATTTAGACGTAAATCCACATCCTTTTAAAGAAATCGAATTAAAAACCATATTAGCTAAAGATATAAACAATCATTCCAGTGATAAGGGAGTAATAGATTTAGAAGGAGAAGCATATTACAGAGTAGCTCAAAATTATGTTTTTCAAAACAATATTCATATTATAAAAATCATTTCAGATTATAAAGAAGATAAAAAACTAGATAAAGCATTTGTTAGTAACTTGATTAAAGAGAATTCAAAGATAATTATTGATTACATAAATAATTTAAGACAAAATAATTATGTTGATGAAGAAGTAGTTAGATTTTCAAGTGAAGAAGAGAATTTAATAAACATAATATCCAAGAATTACATGCTATCAAAATACTTAGAATTTGATTTCAAAAAAAAAGCTTCTGATTATAAGATTAGAGGAAATGATTTGATCAAATTATTAAATTCTTTCTCTAATATAGAAGCAGACAATAAAAATGATAGAAGGAAAAAATATAATGAACTCATTAAAAGAATTGAAATATTCAAAGATTAATAAAATATACATAGAAGAAGATATTTTTGATAATAAGTACACAAAAGAAATTTTAAAAAACATCAAAAACTTTCAAACAATAAAGATAAAGCATTATAAAGATGTTTTTAATAGAAAAAATCAATCACATAAATTCCAAAAAGAAAACTTAAATATAATACTAGCTAAAAGTAATGAAAAAAAAGTCTATGAAGGGGCAGAAATTTGTAATAATTTTGGATATGAAGACTTTTACTATATAGTTAATCTAATGAACTGTACATATGATTGTGAATATTGTTTTTTAAAAGGGATGTATCCAAGTAGTAATATAGTTATCTTTGTAGATTATGATGAAATAATGATGGAAGTTAAAAAAAAGCTTAAAACAAATAGCTATTTAAGTCTTTCTTACGAAGGAGACCTTTTAGCATTAGAGAAAATTCACGGCTTAAATAAGAAATGGATAAAATTTGCTGGGGAAAATCCTAATATACTTTTCGAATCTAGAACTAAGAGTAATAATTTTAATTTAATAAAAGATGAGGAACCCCTTGAGAATTTTATTTTGTCATGGACTCTATCTCCTAATATAATAATTGATAAATATGAGAAGTATACACCATCCTTAGATGAAAGAATAAAAAGCATTAACGAAGCATTGTTTAAAGGATGGAAGGTTAGAATATTCATAGAACCTGTATTAAGGGTAGAAAATGGGGTAAATATATATAGAGACATGTTTTACTATTTAAAAGAAAAAATTGATTTAAAGATGATTGATAAAATCAATTTGGATTTTTTTAGAATTAATAAAGATTATTTTAAAAGATTAAAAAATATCTACAGTGATTCAATTCTATTTTCTTATCCTTTTGAAAATATCAATGGAACTTTAGAATATAAAAAAAATTATAAAAAAGAAATTTATAAACAATTCAAAAAAATTATTATTGATTAATTTTTGAAGTTGATATATATAAATTTTATGATATAATGATTAGATGACTTTGACTAAACTATTAAATATAAACATTTAATAATAAATATATTAATAATCAAGGAGGAAGTAATGGCAAAAATAGTTAACAAAGAGAAAAATATTGTAACAATAGAATTTGAAATAACACCGGAAAAATTTGAAGAGGGAGTTCAAGAAGCTTATTTAAAGAATAGAAAAAATATCAATATTCCAGGCTTTAGAAAAGGGAAGGCTCCAAGAAAATTAATCGAATCGAGATACGGTAAAGGTGTATTTTACGAAGATGCATTAGACATAGTAATACCACCGGCTTATGAAGAAGCTCTTGAAGAAACTAAATTAGACCCAATAGATCAGCCTAAATTAGACATAAAAGAGTTTGAAGAAGGAAAAAATATTATTATTACAGCTGATGTAGAGGTAAAACCTGAAGTTAAATTAGTAGACCCTGAGGAAGTAGAAGTTGAGAAAACTAGTTCTGAAGTAGATGATACACAGGTAGAAAACTCATTAAAAGAAATGCAAGAAAAAAATGCAAGAATTATCAATGTAGAAGATAGACCTGTAAAAGAAGGGGACACTTTAACCATCGACTATAAAGGTTACATTGGTGATGAAGAATTTGAAGGTGGATCAGCTGAAAATCAATCTTTAGAAATTGGATCGAAGCAATTTATACCGGGATTTGAAGAACAATTAGTTGGTAAAAACGCTGGAGAAGAAATAGATGTAAAGGTTACTTTTCCTGAAGAGTATAATGCCGAAGAATTAGCCGGTAAAGAAGCAACTTTCAAAGTTAAGATACATGAAATTAAAGAAAAAGAACTACCAAAATTAGACGATGAATTTGCTAAAGATGTTAGTGAATTTGATACTATAGATGAACTTAGAAACGATACAAAAGAAAATTTGATTAAAAAAGCAAAAGATAGTGAAAAAATAACAAATCAAAACAATGCTATTATGGAATTTGTAAATAAATGTGAAGTTGAAGTACCAGAAGTATTAGTAGATAGAGAAATTGAAAATCAATTAAATGGATTCAGACAACAATTAGCTCAGCAAGGCATTAATTTAGAAGATTACTCAAAGATGATTGGTCAGGAAATGGATGATTTGAAAGAAAACATAAGACCACAAGCTGAAACAAGTGCAAAAACAGAATTAGTAATAGAAGCTGTTGCTAAGGGACATGATTTTGAAGTAACAGAAGAAGAACTAGAGGAAGAATTGAAAAAACTTGATGACTCATACGGAGTAGGCGAAGATAAACTAGATGACTTCATAGAAAAAATGAAAGAAGACAGTAAAGAATACATTGAGGATTCCGTAAAAAGAAGAAAAGCAGTAGAATTCATAACTGAAAATGTAAAAATGGTGGAAAAAGAGGAAAAAGAAGAAAAAGAAGAAGAAAAGTCACAGGAATCTGTGACAGTAGAAGAATAATTAATAAAAATTAACGGAGGTGTAATTATGCCATTAGTACCATATGTAATAGAAAACACAGGAAGAGGAGAAAGATCTTACGATATTTACTCCAGATTGTTGAAAGAAAGAATTATATTTTTAGGAGAACAGGTTAATGATGCTACAGCAAGTTTACTAGTAGCTCAGATGCTTTTTTTAGAAGCTGAAGATCCAGATAAGGATATACAAATATATATTAACAGTCCTGGTGGTTCAATAACAGCGGGATTTGCTATTTACGATACAATGCAGTATATCAAGCCGGATGTTTCAACAATTTGTATAGGTATGGCTGCAAGTATGGGAGCATTTTTATTAGCTGCTGGAACAAAAGGAAAAAGATTTGCATTGCCAAATGCTGAAGTTATGATACATCAACCTCTCGGAGGAGCACAAGGTCAAGCAGAAGACATTAGAATACAAGCAGATAGAATTATAAAAATGAGAGAAGATATTAATAAAATATTAAGTGAAAGAACAGGACAACCATTAGAAGTAATCAGAAAAGATACAGATAGAGATCATTTTATGACAGCTGAAAAAGCTCAGGAGTACGGTCTGATAGATGAAGTGATTAGCTATAGAAAATAAAGGAGTGTTCATATGGCTAAAGATGAAAAACACTTGAGATGTTCATTCTGTGGAAAATCCCAGGATCAAGTGAGAAGATTAATCGCCGGGCCTAATGTTTATATATGTAATGAATGTGTAGACTTATGTAAGGAGATTATTGACGAAGAAACGGACTTTTTAGAAGAGTCTGAATTAAAAAAATTACCAAAACCAAAAGAAATTTTTGAGTTTTTGGATAAGTATGTGATAAAACAGGATCAAGCCAAAAAATCAATGGCTGTTGCTGTCTATAATCACTATAAAAGAATAAATAGCTACAAAAAAACAGGAGATATTGAAATACAAAAGAGCAATATACTGCTAATAGGACCTACAGGTAGTGGAAAAACCTATTTAGCTCAAACTTTGGCAAGAATGCTTAAAGTTCCTTTTGCAATAGCTGACGCTACATCATTGACTGAAGCAGGATATGTAGGAGAAGATGTAGAAAATATCATATTAAAATTAGTGCAATCTGCTGATTATGATATCGAAAAAGCTGAAAAAGGGATTATATATATAGATGAGATCGATAAAATTGCTAGAAAAGGCGATAATCCTTCTATAACAAGAGATGTAAGTGGCGAAGGAGTACAGCAGGCATTGTTGAAAATTTTAGAAGGTACAGTTGCTAATGTACCACCACAAGGAGGTAGGAAACATCCTCATCAGGAATTCCTTCAGGTGGATACATCAAATATCCTATTCGTTATAGGTGGAGCTTTCGACGGTATAGAAAAAATAATACAAAAGAGAGTAGGAAAAAAATCTATGGGATTTGGAGCTGAAATAGGCAATAATGTTAAACTAGATTACAGTAAAATTATTAAAAATGTTCAAGCCCAAGATTTGTTAAGATTTGGCTTAATTCCTGAATTTGTAGGTAGAATACCTGTAATAGTTCCTCTAGAGGAACTCGATGAAGAAGCTTTAATAAGGATAATGGTAGATACTAAAAATAGTTTAGTTGACCAGTATAAAGAGCTCTTCAAAATGGATGGTGTAGAACTGGAAATAGAGAAAGAAGCATTAAAAGTAATAGCAGAAAAAGCTCTAGAAATAAAAACAGGTGCAAGAGGTCTAAGAGGCATTTTGGAGAAAGTAATGACGGACATTATGTACGATATACCTTCAAGATACGATATTGAAAAGTGTATAATTACTAGAGATACAATACTAAACGATAAAGGGCCTACACTATTACTAAACAGTAATGCTGATCAAGACGAGAATTCAGAAACAGCTTAAAAAAATGCCTGTAGTACAGGCATTTTTTATTAAATTAAATAAATAATCAAAATGGAGTAGATATATGACTAAAAATTATGATAGAGAAATAAAAACTTTACCAATGATACCTTTAAGAGGAATGCATATTTTCCCAGGTATGGTAATTCATTTTGATGTTGGCAGAGAAAAATCAATAAATGCATTAGAGGAATCTATGATAAATGATTCCATTATCTTTTTGACTACTCAAAAAGATGCAAGCAATGAGATGCCAAAAGAAGATGATTATTATGAGTATGGAGTAGTTTGTAAGATAAAACAAATGCTTAAAATGCCTGGAGATAGTATTAGAGTATTAGTTGAAGGTTTAAATAGAGGAAAAATCAATAAAATAGTTTCAGAAGAGGAATACATAGAAGTTGAAATAGATAGTTACATTGAAAAAAACTCTGGAGAAATAAGTGAAAAAATGGAAGCTGTAATGAGGATGGTAAAAGAATCCTTTGAAAGCTATACATCTTTAAATTCTAAAATCCCAGATGATGCTATAATTTCAGTAAATGAAGTTGAAGAACCAAATAGACTTTCAGATGTTATAGTTTCTTACATATTTTTAAAATCCAGTGATAAGCAAAACTTGTTGGAAACCTTAGATTCATATGAAAGACTTGAAAAACTTGAGGTTATATTAAAACAAGAAATAGAAGTAATAAAGTTAGAAGAGACAATTAACAAAAGAGTTAAAAAACAAATAAATGAGCTGCAGAAAGAATACTATTTAAAAGAGCAAATGAAAGCAATACAGAAAGAACTGGGAGAAGATGAAGACCTAGGAGATGAAGTAGAAGATTACTTAAAACAAATAAAAAAAGTTAAGATGCCAAGTGAAGCTAGAGAAAAGGCGGAAAAAGAGGCTAAAAGATTACTTAAAATCAATCAGGCTTCTCCGGAAGCAGGAGTAATAAGAACTTACCTAGATTGGTTGATAGGACTACCTTGGAATAAATCGACTAAGGACAATAAAGATATCAAAAAAGCAAGAAACGTACTTGAAGAGGATCACTACGGCTTAGAAGATGTTAAAGAAAGAATACTGGAGTTTTTAGCTGTGAGACAGTTAAATCAAAATATGAAAAGTCCTATTATTTGTTTAGTTGGACCTCCAGGAGTAGGTAAAACATCAATAGCTAAGTCAATTGCAAGAGCATTAAACAGAAAGTTTGTCAGGTTTTCTTTAGGTGGCATAAGGGATGAAGCCGAAATAAGAGGTCATAGAAGAACTTATATAGGTGCTATTCCTGGTAGAATCATATCCAATATTTCAAAAGTTAAATATAATAATCCTGTATTTTTGTTTGATGAAGTAGACAAAATAGCTCAGGACTTTAGAGGTGACCCGGCTTCTGCTTTATTAGAAGTATTAGATCCTGAACAGAACAACACTTTCACTGATCATTATTTGGAAACAAGTTTTGATTTATCTAAAGTTATGTTTATAACAACAGCAAACACAACAAGTACAATTCCGAGACCTTTACTCGATAGAATGGAAGTAATAGAAATCTCAGGATACACAGCTGATGAAAAATTAAATATAGGGAAAAAATATCTTATTCCAAAACAGTATAAGGAGCACGGACTTACGGAAGAGAATATTGTAATTTCTGATAATGCCCTCAAAGAAGTTATAGAAGAATATACAAGAGAGTCGGGAGTAAGAGAATTAGAAAGAAATATAGGAAATATAATAAGAAAAGCTGCTGTACAAATAGTTGAAAAAAATAAAGAAAAAGTAGTAGTTAATGTTAACAGTCTTGAAAAGTATTTAGGAATACCAAAATATGAGTACGAAAGAGCTTATGAAAAAGATCAAATAGGAATAGCTACAGGACTTGCTTGGACACGAGTTGGAGGAGAAACATTATTTATAGAAGTTAATTTAATGAATGGTGACGGTAAACTTCAATTAACAGGGCAACTGGGAGATGTTATGAAAGAATCTGCAAAGGCAAGTTTAAGCTACGTAAGAGCTCACTTAGATAGATTTAAAATTGACGAAAAATTCTACAAAACTAAAGATATCCACGTGCATGTTCCTGAAGGAGCAATACCTAAAGATGGTCCATCAGCTGGTATAACTATGGCAACAGCTTTAGTTTCAGCACTTACCAATAGACCTGTAAACAAAAGTGTTGCTATGACTGGTGAAATCACTCTTAGAGGTAGAGTTTTACCTATAGGCGGAGTAAAGGAGAAGGTTTTAGCTGCAAATAGAGCTGGAATAAAGACTGTACTTCTACCTAAAAGAAATAAAAAAGATATGAATAAAATACCAAAAAAAGTAAAAAAAGATTTGGAGATAATCTTAGTTGAAAGTATGGATGAAGTAATCAAATATGCCCTTCATGGAGAGAGTGAA
>JBEPWV010000004.1:0-17502 GCA_041642175.1 Clostridia bacterium | reverse complement strand
TGAAGATGCTACAATACTTAAGAGAGAAAATATAGAAAAATATGATTACTGTATAGCTGATGTACCTTGTACAAATTCCGGAATAATAAGAAGAAAACCGGAAATTAAATACAAAACCAATTTTAACGATATTAAAAGCTTAAAAGAAAAACAGCTGAAGATTTTAGGAAATGCTGGAAAATATTTAAAACCAAATGGAGAAATGGTATACTCTACATGTTCCATATTTAAAGAAGAAAATATAGATATAGTTAATAAATTCTTAGAGATGAATAAAGAGTTTTCTTTGGTAGCAATAAATGAAAAATATAGAAATATTGATATAAATAATATAAATGGATATCTAAATATTTATCCTCATGTAAATAATTTGGATGGTTTTTTTATTGCGAAAATCAAAAAAACTAAAATTTGATAGAAATTACAAATGTGGTATAATATAATGGATTTGGAGAGATATGAAATATATAAATGCTTTAACCTTAAAAAAATTAAAAATAGAACTAAATGAAGAATTAAAATTAAAAGCTTTTAGAGGAGAACAGTTATTCAGATGGATTCACGACAAAAAGATAACAAATCTAAGTGAAGTCAAAAATTTATCCGAAGATATGGTTACAAGAATTAAAGATAATTACAAACTTGATTATTTAGAAAAAGTTCAAATGATGGATTCAAAAGAAGATAATACAAAAAAGTATCTTTTCAAATTAGATGATGGCAATATTATTGAGTCTGTATACATGGAGTACAAACACGGCAATAGTGTATGTATATCTTCACAAGCTGGATGTAGCATGAATTGTAAGTTTTGTGCTTCTACTAAAAATGGACTTGCAAGGAATTTAAGAGCATCAGAAATGCTAGAACAGGTTTATTCTATTGAAAGAGATTTAAACACCACCATAGATAGCGTAGTTGTTATGGGGACTGGAGAACCTTTTGAAAATTTTGATAATTTATTAGATTTCTTAGATATCATAACATGTGATAAAGGTAAAAACCTAAGCAAAAGAAAGATTACGATTTCAACATGTGGAATAGTTAAAAAAATATATGAATTAGCTGAAAAAGAACAACCTTACAACCTAGCAATATCATTACACTCTCCTATACAAAAAAATAGAGAAGAACTTATACCAACAGCTAAAAAATATAAAATTAATGATATAATATCTGCATGTGAATACTATTACAATAAAACAAACAGAAGAATAACCTATGAGTATATATTAATTGAAGGATATAATGACAGAGAAGAAGATAAACTGGAATTAATAAAATTACTAAAAAATCAGAACTGTTTAGTAAATATAATATCCTTAAACCCGATTAAAGAATTTGATGGTAAATCACCAAATAGAGATAAAATGAATGAATTTAAAAACTTCTTGAAAAAAAATGGAGTAAATGCTACTGTAAGGAGAAAACTCGGTAGAGATATAGATGGAGCATGTGGACAGTTAAGAAGAAAATTTAAATAGGGGTTGTAAATGATAATAAAATTTATTTCTGATGTGGGCAAAGCAAGAGAAAAAAATGAGGATAATTATACAATAATTGAAGATGAAAACTTTTTTGTATTGGCTGTTGCAGATGGTATGGGAGGTCATAATGCAGGTGACCGTGCAAGTAAAATAGCTGTAGAGACAGTCAAGAAAACCTTCAAGAATAAGAAAGAAAATCTTAATAATGAGGAAATAGATGAAATTGAACTATTAAAACTTATTTTTAAAGATTGCAATAGCAAAATTTTTACAACAGCAACAGAGATAAAAGAATACTATGGAATGGGAACTACTCTTACTGTGAGTATAATAAATAGAAAAAATAATGAAATATTTATTGGTAATGTAGGAGACAGCAGGTGCTATATAATAAACAGTTTAGACAGAGAAATAAATAAAATTACTAAAGATCATTCTTTGATAGAAGAAATGATAAAAAACAGTGAAATATCAAAAGATGAAGCTTTCAATCATCCCAAGAAAAACGTCATAACTCGAGCCTTAGGTCCGGATAAACAAGTTGACGTTGATATTTTTTGTAATAAAATTGACGAAAATAATATAATTCTCTTGTGTACAGATGGATTAACAAATCACTTAAAAGATGATGAAATCAAAGAATTAATATTAAATAATAAAGAAAAAGCTGTAGACATACTAATAAATGAAGTAAATATCAGAGGCGGAAGTGACAATACGACTATAATAATACTTATAGTGGAAGAAGAGGTGGAAAATGGATAAAAAAGTTCTTAACAATAGATATGAAATAATAGAAAAAATAGGCGGCGGAGGAATGGCTGAAGTCTATAAGGCAAAGTGTCGTGTATTAAATAGATATGTTGCAATTAAAGTTTTAAGAGGTGAATTTGTTGAAGATGAAGAATTCATAAGTAAATTTAAAGATGAATCTCAAGCGGCTGCAAAACTAAATCATAATAATATAGTTAATATATATGATACCGGTCTTGATGGAGATATACATTATATAGTAATGGAATATGTAGAGGGAATGACTTTAAAAGAATATATTAAAGAAAAAAAACCCCTGGATATAAAGGAATCAATAAATATTGCCAGTCAGATAGCTGAGGCTTTAAGACATGCCCATGCAAATAAAATCATTCATAGAGATATAAAACCTCAAAACATATTAATTACTGAAGATAAACTGGCAAAAGTGGGAGATTTTGGTATTGCTAGAGCTATTTCAGAGAAAACTATTACTAATTCGGACAAATCAATAGGATCAGTTCATTACTTTTCACCGGAACAAGCAAGAGGAGGATACGTAGATAACAGAACAGATATATATTCATTAGGTGTTGTAATATTTGAAATGGTAACAGGAAGGGTACCCTTTGATGGAGATACCCCTATTTCTGTAGCTTTAAAACATGTTAATGAAAGCATATCTAAACCTTCAAAATACAACAAAAAAATCCCTGAAAAACTTGAAGAAATCATTTTAAAATCCACTAATAAGAGCCAGAGACTTAGATATCATAATATTGATGAAATGATCGAAGATTTGAAAAATGTTTTTGAACCAAATACAAAGTCAGCTTTCATATTACCCGAAGAAGATTTAGAAAAAGAAGAAGCTTTAAGAAAGTTCTTTGAATCTGATAGCGGTGATGATAATTTAAAGAATAAAACCGATGTCAAAGCTAATGATATTAAAACAGAAAAAAATACTAAAAAGACAAAAAATAATAAAAAATTGAAAATGACGGTACTAGCTGTTATTTTAGCTCTTGCAATAACCGGGACATTAACAATTTTGGCAGTTAACTATATAAAAGATTATTTAATTACAGAAGAATTTGATATGCCTGATATTGTTGGACTTAATGCAGAAGCAGCAGAAGCTAGAATAAGAGATCTTGGTTTGGAATTTGAAATTGAAGATAGAGTCTATAATTCAGACTATGCAGAAGGTGAAGTTATAACTCAAAATATTAAGCCTGAATCAAAGGTAAAGGCAGGATTTCCTATAAAAGTCATAGTTAGTTTAGGAGAAAAATTAGTTGAAGTTCCTGAAATTATTGATGAACATTCAAATCAAGGAGTAATTTTAATAAGAGAAGCCGGTCTTGAAGAAGGTGAAATTACATATGAGTTTAGTGAAGAAATTCCTTGGGGACTAATTATAAGCCAAGATCCAGAAGCTGGAGAAGAAGTATTAGAGGGAACTGAAATATCATACGTTGTGAGTAAAGGCCCGGAAGTAGAGTATTTACTTATGCCTAATCTTACAGGCTTAACCCAGGAAGAAGCAGAAAGAACTATTCTTTCAAAGGGATTTGAAATTGGCACTATTTCAGAAAGACCAAATGATGAATATGATTCTGGCATAGTGTATTATCAGAGCTACCCAGCTGGCACTGAGATTGAAGTAGGAACATCAATTGATATTATAGTAAGTACAGGACCTGAAACTACTCCAGATGAAGAAGAAAATACAACTGATTCAGGAGTTGAAGGACAGTTGGATGAAAAAACATTGATGATAGAACTTCCAAATGATAGAGATACTATTTCTGTTATTGTAGAAAGAATAACAGATGATACAAGAGAAACAGTTTATACTGGTACTCATAATTCTGAAGAAGGATCTATATCAATACCTGTAACAGGATACGGACTTCAAAAATTTGAAATATTCATTGATAGTGAATTTATTGAAAGTAGGGAAATAAACTTTGGAGAATAAAATTGAAACTGGAAAAATCATAAAAATTCTAGGCGGCTTTTACTATATTTATGCCAAAGAGAGGATTATAGAATGCAGAGCAAGAGGTAGTTTTAGAAATGATAAAATAAAACCCTTAGTTGGAGATATTGCTGATTTTAGAGTACCTGAAAATGAAGAAAACTTAGGATATCTTGAAAATATCCATGAAAGAAAAAATTATTTAGTAAGACCACCAGTATCCAATATAGATCAGAGTATTGTAGTTTTTGCTGTTGAATCTCCTAATCCAAATTTTATTTTGCTTGATAAATTTATCATTAATTCTTTAAAAGAAAAAATTGAGCCTATTATATGTATTAATAAAATAGATTTAGATGAAGAAAAGGCTGTAGAAATAGGTAAAAGCTATGAAAAATCAGGCTTTAAAGTTATACTAACTTCAAAACATATTGATGAAACTATTGATAAGATTAAAAACGTACTAAAAAACAAAACAACAGTGTTTGCAGGCCCATCAGGTACAGGGAAATCATCTTTATTGAATGTTGTTAAACCCGGTCTCAACTTAAAAACCGGAGAAATAAGTCGAAAATTAAAGCAAGGAAAGCATACAACTAGACACGTTGAAATGATTGAAATTATAAAAAATGGTTGGGTGGTAGATACAGCAGGATTTTCTAATCTCAATCTAAAAGGTATAGATAAATATAACCTTAAAGATTATTATTATGAGTTTGATGACTATTACTGTAAATTTAACGACTGTATTCATAATAAAGAACCGGGATGTCAGGTAAGAAAAGCTGTAGAAAATAATGAAATAAGTGATTTAAGATATAGAAACTATTTAAAAATTCTTGAAGATTTAAAGGAAGGAGTGTACTAAATGAAACACATAGCCCCATCAATACTATCATCGGACTTATCAAATATTTATAAACAGGTAAATGAAATAGAAGAAACTGGTTGTAAATACTTACATATAGACGTTATGGACGGTCATTTTGTACCCAATATCACATTTGGACCTCCCTATATTAAATCATTGAGAAAGTACAGCAATATGGTATTTGATGTACATCTAATGATTGAAAATCCTGAAAAATATATAGATGGATTTTCCGAAGCAGGAGCAGATATTATTACAGTTCATCAAGAAGCTTCACCTCATTTACACAGACTAATTCAACAAATCAAAAATAACAATAAAATGGCAGGAGTTTCTATCAACCCGGCTACCCCGGTAGATACCTTAAAGAATATTATTGATGAAATTGATTTGCTGCTTATTATGACTGTCAATCCAGGATTTGGAGGACAAAAATTTATTAAAATTATGGAAAAGAAAATAGTAGAAGCATCAGAACTTATTAAGAAATCTCCAAAGAATGTTTTTCTTGAAATTGATGGTGGAATTAACAAAGAAAATATAAAAAATCTAAGAAAATACGACGTAGACATATATGTTTCAGGATCAGCCGTATTTAAAAATGGAAATATTAAGGATAATTATAAACAATTAATGGAGTCTATAAATGGATAAATATGCATTGGTATTGGCTGGTGGTGATGAAGTAGATAAGAATCTTTTATCTAGATATATTAAAGAATCAGATTTTGTCATAGGTGCTGATAAAGGAGCAGAAACAGCATATAAGTATAATTTTAATATAGACCTATTAGTTGGTGATTTTGATTCAATTAATCCCGAAATATTAAATGAATTTAAAAATAAAATTAGAAGATATCCAGTAGAAAAAGATAAAACCGACTTAGAATTAGCCTTAGATATCATAGTTGAAAAAAAATATAATAACATAGTTATATTAAATGCTTTAGGAAGTAGATTGGATCATACTCTGGGAAATCTTTTTTTGCTTGAAAAATTTAAAAATATAAATATTAAAATAGTAGATAATAATTCCGAAACATTTCTAGTAAATGAAGATGAAATACTTTTAAAAAATACTTACAATCATATACTGTCAATAGTGCCAGTAAGTGAATTTATTCAAGTAGAGAAGCTTACTGGAGTAAAATATCCTTTAGAAAACAAAACTGTAAATCGTGGATCAACATTATGCATAAGTAATATTGTAATAGATAGGGAATGCCTGATATCAATAAGTAGAGGTAGGGCGTTTATAATAATAACAAACAATATGGAGGAGTAATATGGAAGTAACTAACATTAAAAATATTTTTAAAAAACCTGAATTATATTATGGCCAACAAATAAACATAAAGGGTTGGATTAGAACTATCAGAACTTCAAAAAATATTGGATTTATTGAAATAAATGATGGTACTTTTTTTAGTAATATACAGGTAATATTTGACAATGAATTATCTAATAATGAAGATATTAGAAAATGTACTACAGGAACAGCATTAAGTATAGTAGGAGAATTAGTGAAAACTCCTAATGCAAAACAAGATTTTGAAATTCAAAGTAAAGAAATAGAAATTGTTGCAGAAACTTCGGAGGATTATCCACTTCAGAAAAAGAGACATACTTTTGAATATTTAAGAAAAATAGCTCATTTAAGACCGAGAACAAATACATTTTCTGCTGCCTTCAGAGTTAGATCTACAACTGCTTTTGCAATCCATAAATTTTTTCAAGAGAAAGATTTTGTATATTTAAACAGTCCAATTATAACATCTAATGATGCAGAAGGTGCCGGTGAAATGTTTAATGTAACTATCTTTAATATAGAAGATATGGTTAAAAACAACAAAGAAGTTAATTTCTCAGATGATTTTTTCGGTAAAAAGACTAATTTATCAGTAAGCGGCCAGTTGGAAGCGGAAGCATATGCCCTTGCTTTTAAAAATGTATATACATTTGGACCGACTTTTAGAGCTGAGAACTCAAATACTAAAAGACATGCATCAGAATTTTGGATGATAGAGCCGGAGATGGCTTTTGCAGACATAAATGATGATATGGATACAGCTGAAGAAATGATTAAATATATTATTAACTACGTTATGGAAAATAATATTGAAGAAATAGAATTTTTTAACAAATTTATAGACAAAAATCTTATTGAAAGATTGAACAATGTAAGAAATTCAAGTTTTGAAAGAATAACCTACACTAAAGGAATTGAAATTTTAAAAGAATCTAATGAAAATTTTGAATTTGACGTTGAGTGGGGAATAGACCTACAAACAGAACATGAAAGGTATTTAACGGAGAAAGTTTATAAGAAACCTGTTTTCGTAATTGATTATCCTAAAGAGATTAAAGCTTTCTACATGAAACTAAATGAAGATAATAAAACAGTAGCTGCTGTTGATTTACTAGTGCCGGGAGTAGGAGAATTAATCGGTGGAAGTCAAAGGGAGGATAGATATGAGAACCTTTTAAACAGAATGAAAGATATGGGTATTCCTCAAGAGGACTTAGAATGGTATCTTGATTTAAGAAAGTTCGGATGTGCTCCTCATTCAGGTTTTGGATTAGGTTTTGAGAGACTTATAATGTATTTGACAGGATTATCTAACATAAGAGATGTTATACCTTTTCCAAGAACACCAAATAATGCTGACTTTTAGTAAAAAAGATCTGGAGGTAATCTCCAGATCTTAAACAAAAAAATAAAAAATGCGGATTCAAACTCCGCATTCACATTTTATATTATAGAGCTCTTTCTACGTTATTAGAACGTAAACATCTTGTACATACATACTTTCTCTTTGGGGAACCATCTTCCATCACTTTAACT
Source organism: Clostridia bacterium (assembly GCA_041642175.1). Classification (GTDB taxonomy): domain Bacteria; phylum Bacillota; class Clostridia; order Tissierellales; family Dethiosulfatibacteraceae; genus UBA8670. Next base: position 9,562 of record JBEPWV010000004.1, on the reverse strand, counting down.
CTTCTGATATTAGGGTTCCATTTTCTTTTTATTTTATTATCTGCATGAGTTACTTTATTTCCAGACATTCTGCCTTTTCCGCATACCTCACAATAGTTAGCCATTTTTACACCTCCTACTAAGCTCTAAGAATCATCTTATATAATTTCTAAAATCAACTATAATATTTTAACATTAAAAATAATTTATTGCAATAATATTTTTTAATTAGTATAATAATGTTTGAAAGTAAATAAACGGAGGGATATTATGTCTATTAAGATTAATAATAAACATGGAAATATAAATATTGACGATCAAGTTATAGCATCTTTATCTGGTATATCAGCTATGGAATGTTATGGAATAGTAGGAATGGCATCAAAAAGTGCAACAGATGGTTTTTTTGAATTATTAAAAAAAGAAAATATAACTAAAGGTGTGAAAGTAACAACAAAAGATAATAAGCTTATTATAGACTTGTATGTAGTACTACAATATGGAATTAAAATTTCAACAGTTGCTGAGAATATTATATCTAAAGTAAAATACACAATAGAAAAATACTCAGAATTAGAAGTCAACAGCGTAAATGTACATGTGCAGGGAGTTAGGGTTCAATAATGGAGGCAGTCATGAAAAATATTGATATAAGTAAAGTAAAATATATATATAATAATTTAGCAACTAATTTAGAAAATAATAAGCATATTGTGGATTCCCTAAATGTTTTTCCTGTACCCGACGGAGATACTGGAACTAACATGAATCTTACAATGCAGTCGGCATTAAAAGAGTTAATGGAAAGTAATGAAACAGATTTCTATAGTATTTTTAAAGCTGCCTCTGATGGTGCTCTTATGGGAGCAAGAGGAAATTCTGGGGTAATACTGTCACAGCTTCTAAGAGGTTTTTCAGAATCTTTAAAGGGGGTAGACACATTAGATACTGTAAGTATGGCTAAAGCCATGGATAGAGCTTCTAAAACTGCATATAAGGCAGTAATGAAACCTACTGAAGGAACAATATTGACTGTAGCAAGAGAATCAGCTGAAAAAGCTTTGGAAATAGCCCATAATACAGATGATGTAATTACTTTTTTAGAAATAGTTCTGGATCAGGCTAAAGATACCTTAAAAAGAACTCCTGATATGTTAGAAGTTCTAAAAAAGTCTGGGGTCGTTGACGCTGGCGGGAAAGGTTATGTTCTTCTTTTGGAGGGAGCATTACTGGCATTAAAAGGTGAAGAACTGACGACGGATATGCCTACAGAAGAAAAAATAAAAGATACAGTTGATGAAATTGAAAGTATTTCCAGCGAAGATGAGATTATCTATGCATATTGTACGGAATTTATTGTTTTAAAAACTGCTGTTACAAGAAGTGAGTTTTTAAGACAAATTCAGGATAAGGGAGATTCTATAGTATGTATTAAAAATGATGATATACTAAAAACACATATACACACAAATAACCCTGGCAAAATACTAGAGATGGCATCAAGACATGGCGAATTAATTAACATTAAAATTGAGAATATGAAGGAACAGTTTAGAGAAAAAAACAAAAATAAGAAAAAAGAATATAAGAAATACAGTTTTATTTCAATAGGAATGGGTGAAGGAATAAAAGCATTATTTAAGGATTTAATGGTTGATGAATTTATTTCTGGTGGACAAACTATGAATCCAAGTACTCAAGATATTCTAACATCAGTAAATAAAGTGCCTGGAGAACATGTTATCATTTTACCAAACAATAGCAACATAATTTTAGCAGCAAATCAGGCAGCAGAATTATCAGAAAGAAATATATATGTAATTCCAACCAAAACAATACCCCAGGGTGTAGCTGCAATGCTGGCTTTTGATGAAGATGAAGACCCTGAAATAAATAAAGATAACATGATTGAAGCAATAAAGGAAGTTAAAACCGGACAAGTTACCTATGCGGTTAGAGATACTGAAGTAGATACAAAAGATATCAAAAAAGACGATATAATTGGGATTCATGATGGAAAAATTGTATCCCATGGTGAAAATATGGATAATGTTATCATTGAATTAGCGAAGGAAATGATAGATGAAGAAAGTTATTTAGTTACACTTTTTTACGGTGAAGATGTATCAGAAGAAAAAGCAGAAGAAATTAAAAAATCTTTAGCTGAAATAGCTCCGGATTGTGATATTGAATTAATAAAGGGAGGACAACCTTTATACTATTACATAATTTCAGTTGAATAAAGTGGTGATTTTTTGAAAAATATACTAAATCAAAAAATTAGTATAATAAGTGGAATAGGTCCTAAATACGAAGAATATCTTAATAATATAGGTATTATAACTATTAGAGACCTATTTTATTATACGCCTTACGACTATGAAGATAGGAGATTTCCTGCCTTATTGTCCCAGACAAAAATAAATAATAAAAATTTAGTAAAAATAAAAATTACTAAAGAACCAAGATTGATTAGAACTAGAGGAAATTTGACAATTTTAATAACAGAAGGTTGTGATGAATCTGGAAAAATAGATATCAAATGGTTCAACCAAAATTTCATAAAGAATAAAATTAACAAGAACACAATATACTACTTATATGGAACTATAAAAAGGGATAAAGGAAAATTAAATATTATAAACCCGGAATTTAGTATGAAATTAGGAGATAAGTTAGGAATTATATATCCAAAATACTCTCTTACAAAAGGTTTAACAAATAACTTCATCAAAAAAATAGTGAAAAAAATTTTTGATTCTTATTTTAATGAATTGGATGAGTTAATTCCGTTAGAAATTCTTGATAGATACGATCTTTTTTCTAGAAAAGAAGCTTTAAAAAATATTCATTATCCCCATGACTTTGAAAAACTAAAAAAAAGCATCCAATACATAGAAATTGAAAAATTAGTTTTAATGCAGATAGCCTTTCAAAAACGAAAAAATATTATAAAAAGTAGCAAAAGCAAAATGATAAATTTAAATAAAGATATAAAAAGAGTAATTGAGAAATTACCCTTTGAATTAACAACCTACCAAAAAAAAGTTTTTGGAGAAATTACTAAGGATATGAATAAAGGAACATCTATGAATAGATTACTCCAAGGAGACGTAGGTTCTGGCAAGACTATTATTGCTTTTTTGACCCTAATAAATGTAAGTTTACAAGGATATCAAGGAGCACTGATGGTTCCTACTGAAGTATTGGCGAAACAACATTACAACAAATTTCAGAAAATCTTCGGTTATTTAGATATTAATGTTGAAGTTTTGTATAGTAGTTTGAAGGATAAAAAGAAAAAAGAAATTTTATCAAAAATTAAAACTGGAGATATATCAATAATTATAGGCACACATTCATTGATACAGAAAGAAATAAGTTTTAAAAATTTAGCATATATAATTACAGATGAACAGCATAGATTTGGAGTAGAACAAAGAGCCAGCTTAATAAGCAAAGGTGAACATCCTCACAGTCTAGTTATGAGTGCTACACCAATACCTAGAACCTTAGCTATGATAATATATAATGACCTAGATATATCAACTATAGATAAAAATCCACCGGGAAGAAAGAAAATCAAAACATATATAATTAACAATACCAATAAAGGCAAACTATATAAATTTCTAAAAACAAAAATATCTTCAGGAGAGCAGGCTTATATAGTAAGTCCTATAATAGAAGATTCAGATAAGTTAGAGAATATAAATTCAGCCCAAAAGATATTTAATAACTTTCTTAAAGGAAATTTTAAAAAAGAAGATGTATGTTTGCTGCATGGGAAAATGAATACAGATGAATCTGAAAGGATAATTGGTCGTTTTTCTGAAGGAAGATGTAAAATTCTCATTTCAACTACAGTTATTGAAGTTGGAGTAGATATACAAAATGCCACTATTATGATAATAATTAATGCTGAGAGATTCGGGTTGGCACAACTTCACCAACTTAGAGGTAGAGTTGGAAGAGGGAACAAACAATCCTACTGTTTTTTAGTATCTGATTCAGATAAAGATAAATCCATAAAAAGACTGAGTATATTAGAAGGAACAACCAATGGATTTGAAATTTCCAAAGAAGACTTGAAACTTAGAGGACCTGGTGATTTTTTAGGTACAAAACAAAGTGGTATTCTAGAAGAATTTTTAAATTTCGATATTGAAAATATAGATATATCCAAAGATATTAAAGATATAATCATGAAAAATATTGATAATAATGGTAAAAAGTATGATAATATATTAAAAGAAGCAGTTGATATTTACAAAGATAGAATTAAAATAAGTTAGGAGTAAAAATTGAGAATTATAACTGGAAAAAAAAGAGGATTAAAACTTGAATCCCCGGATAACACTGAAGTAAGACCAACATTAGATAGAATCAAGGAATCAATTTTCAATATAATTCATCCTATAAAACAAGATTCAATAGTAATAGATTTATTTACTGGCACAGGGAATATTGGGTTAGAATTTATAAGCAGAGGATCTAAGAAAGTTTATTTTGTAGATAATTCAGATTACAGCATAGAGCTAACAAAGAAAAATATTGAAAAATGCAAATTTGAGGATGAATCAGTCTTGATAAAGGATGACTATGAAACAGCACTTAAAAAAATAAAACAAGATGAAGTTGTTGATTATGTATATATTGATCCACCATACGGAGAAATTGACATAAATAATATTTTGAAAAATATAATAAATAGTAATATAATTAATGATAATACACTTATTATTTTTGAAGATGATAAGGATAGAGAAATTAATATTCAAAATGTAAATATAGTAGACGAGAGAAATTACGGTAATATATACATAAAATTCATGAAAAAGAGGTAATTTATGGAAGTAATGTACTCAGGTAGTTTTGACCCAATAACCTGCGGACATCTTGATATAATAAAAAGATGTGCTGCTAAGTTTAATAAAGTAAAAGTAGTAGTATTTGATAATTATTCTAAGGATCATTCATTTACAGTAGAGGACAGATATAAACTGGTAAAGGAAGTAACTAGTGATATAGAAAATGTAGAAGTAGATATTGCAAGTGGGATGCTTGTTAATTATGCTAAAAAGAATAACATCCAAGTGGTAATAAGAGGTTTAAGGGCAGTTTCTGATTATGAATATGAAATTAAAGTAGCCTCTATGAACAAATTTCTTCATGAAGGCTTGGAAACTCTTTTCATGCTGGCATCACCAAACTATTCTTTTTTAAGTTCCAGCGTGGTTAAAGAAATTGCAAAACTTGGTGGAAATATAGATGGATTAGTGCCGGAAAATGTAAAAAAAGCTTTAGAAAAAAAATATAAGGGGGAGTAGATTTGGAAATTTTAAATTTATTAGAACAATTGGAAGATACTATTGAAGAAGCATCAAAAGTTCCCATGTCAAACAAAGCTATAATTAACAAGGAAGAAGTTTTAGAAATTATTACAGAGATAAGGTTAAACCTACCTGACGAAATAAAGCAGGCAGCTTGGATAAAAAAGGAAAGACAGAGAATACTAGAAGAAACTCAGTCAGAGGCTAATAAAATTCTTAATGATGCACAAGATAGACAAAGCTATCTTATTGATGATCACGAATTAACTAAAAAAGCAGAACAAAAAGCTATCGAAATAGAAGAAAGAGCAAAGAAAAAAGCTCAAGAAATAAGAAGTGGAACCTACAATTATTGTGATAAGCTACTGGAAAAAACTCAAGATAGTTTAGAAGAAATGCTTGAAGTTGTAGTAAAAAATAGAGATGAAGTAAAAAAGATATAAAGGTTAATTCCTTTATATCTTTATATATGGATTTTTTAAATATTCCGAGTTCATATAATTTTTATTGATTAAACTGCTGAAGTAAATATCACCAGCTATTTTTGTTTTTTCGAAAATTAGTTTATCTGTCTTGGTTTTATTTATTTTTTTGTAATCTGAATATTTAGTTATAAAATTAAAAGAATTATTATTTTTTAAAAATTCAAAGCCTTTAGTATCGCTGGCTAATACATTTAAGTAGGTAAGATTATCAATATCTATTTTTTTATAAAATTCTTCCGTTAAATCTAATAAAATGTTGGTTAAAATTCTTGATACTTTCGAATAAGTATAACGTTTTGTGGATACATTTTTTATTAAATCCTTTATATCCTCAGATTTCTCAATTAAATTATATATTCGATTATGTAATCCTTCACTGACATCATAAATCTTTTTTAATTCCTTAGGTCCGGATAATATGATTAAATGTTTAATCCTATCGTAATATAATTCTAAAGAGTTGTATTTATTGTACTCTTGTAAATGTTTCATTAATTCTTTATAAGTTTCCTCAGGAACGGAAGTTTTAATACTTGATATATTTTCTTTAAGCATTGCTTTTCTTATTGCCGTTGCACTGGAATAATTTTTTCTGATTTCAGTGGATTTATAATCTCCACCTATTCTTTGTATATTATAGGGAATAATACTACTTTTTAAATCTTTAAGTTTTTTTAAATATTCTAATGCTAGGATATTATTCGACTTAAGAAGTTCTTTTGAGCTAAATTTACTTTGTAATGATAAATCATAGGCTTTTGGATATGAATTACCTAGATTAAGATATTTTGAAAGATTCTTTTTAAAAATATCAGTATAAATATAATCTCTTATAGATAAAAGAGGTTCTAAATCTTTGCTCTCTGTACCAAAGCATAAATAATCAATACCAAGTTTATCTAGTACAGTAATAGATCCTTTTGAAAACAAGTCTGCATTTTGTGTTGCATAAGCTACAGGAAGTTCAATTATAAGATTTGCTCCATTTAATAGAGCGGATTTACTACGAGACCACTTGTCTATAATAGCAGGTTCTCCTCGCTGAACAAAGTTGCCACTCATTATTATAATAATCACATCAGGATCAAGTTTGTTTTTTACATTATCAATCAAATATTTATGACCGTTATGAAAAGGATTAAATTCAGAAACTATTCCTACAGTTTTCATAAGCACCTCCATATGATAGTATATAATAAAATACAAATATCAACAATTATTAAAGTTGATTTTTTTTAGGATATATATTAATATATATTAGTCAGTTATAATAAAATGGAGGTATTAAAATGAACGTTTTGGTAATTAATTGTGGAAGCTCATCACTAAAATATCAGCTTATCAACATGGAAAATGAAGGTGTATTGGCAAAAGGACTAGCAGAAAGAATCGGACTTGACGGATTTGTAAAACATCAGGCAGAAGGAAAAGAAGAAGTAAAACTTGAAGAAAAACTAAGTGATCATAAGGATGCAATCAAAGTAGTTTTAGATTTACTTATTGATGAAAAAGTAGGAGCTATTAAGTCTTTAGAAGAAATAGACGTGGTAGGTCACAGAGTTGTACACGGTGGAGAAAAGTTTGCCGGTTCGGTAATCATAAACGATGAAGTAATAGAAGCAATGGAAGATTGTATTGATTTAGCACCTTTACATAACCCCCCTAATATAACAGGTATTAAAGCATGTAAAGAACTTATGCCTAATGTAATAATGACAGGTGTATTTGATACTGCATTCCATCAAACCATGTCTAAGAAAGCCTATATTTACCCACTTCCTTACGAACTTTACGAAGAATTGGGAGTTAGAAAATATGGTTTTCACGGAACATCTCATAAATACGTTGCAAATAGAGTTGCGGAACTTATAGGTGAAGATATAGAAGACCTAAAAATTGTAACATGTCATCTTGGAAACGGTGCTTCAGCTACTGCCATAAGAGGTGGAAAATCCGTAGATACAAGTATGGGACTAACACCCCTTGAGGGATTAGCAATGGGAACAAGAAGTGGAAGTATAGATCCTGCTATAATAACATTTTTAATGAATAAAAAAAATCTCTCCATTCAAGAAGTTGACGAGTTGTTAAATAAAAAATCTGGAGTTTTAGGAATTTCCGGAGTTAGCAGTGATTTTAGAGATATTGAAGCAGCTGCAGAAAAAGGTAACGAAAGAGCTCAGTTGGCATTAGATAAATTCTATTATATAGTAAGAAAGTACATAGCTAGTTATACTGCTGCTATGGGAGGTATCGATGTATTAGTATTTACTGCGGGTTTAGGAGAAAATTCTATAGAAGCAAGAAAAGAAATATGTAAAGATTTAGAATTTTTAGGAATAGAAATAGACGATGAAAATAACAATGTTAGAGGAAAAGAACAGCTTATTTCAAAAGATAATAAGAAAGTAAAGGTATATGTTATACCAACAAACGAAGAATTAATGATAGCTCGCGAAGCTATGGAAATACTAGAAAATAAATAAAACTTGACAATTCTTATTAATTTAATTATAATTTTCCTTGCACTAGAGGTGATAATATGAAAATATCCTTAAAAGAATTTATTGAGGGAAAAAATAAAAAATTAGAGATAAAAAAGAATTTAGAAGATTTGACAATTGAAAATATTGAATTTGTTAATCCAATTGAAATATCATTACAACTTTTTAAAGTGGATGATGATATAAATGGAAACATTGAAATATCCTTTGAATATACTGAGGAATGCTCAAGATGTTTAACAAAATATACAAATGAAATCAAAGACAAAGTGGAGGTCTTCATAACTTCATCAAAAGAAGAATTTAATACTGATAGCATTGACTACTACAATCTTTTATTAGAAAAAGATGAGATTAATATTGAAGATTTAGTTAAAGAAATCTTCAATATTAATAGACCTTTAAAACCACTATGCAGTATTAAATGTGAAGGATTGTGTCCTAAATGTGGAGCAAACCTAAACGAAGAAGACTGTGGCTGTAAAGATGAAAAAATCGACCCAAGAATGGGTAAACTTAAAGATTTATTGGACAAGGAGGTGTAAACATGGCAGTACCAAAGCGTAAGACGTCTAAAGCTAGAAGAGATAAAAGAAGAACAGCTAAAGAGAGAATAAAAGTAACAGGATTTACCGAATGTCCTCAATGTCATGAAATGAAGTTACCACATAGAGTATGTCAAGAATGTGGTCACTATGATGGAAGGAACGTATTAGATAATGAATAAGAAGATGGCTTTTATAGCTGTCTTTTTTATTGCAATTTAATTTCTTCTAATGTATACTTATTTTTGAACATATAAAATGAGGTGAAGGTATTGAAAATAGTAGTTGATGCAATGGGAGGAGACAATGCTCCCGAAGAAATTATTAAGGGAACTTTACAGGCTGTTGAAGAATTAAATATTGAAGTTATAATAGTAGGAAGAGAATCTTTAGTTAAAGAATATATTGATAAATATGGTAAAAATCTTAACGGTAAAATTGAGATTATAAATGCTGAGGGTGTTATAACTAACGATGACAAACCTGTAAAAGCTATTAGAAGGAAAAAAGACTCTTCAATGGTCGTAGGCTTAAATTTAGTTAAGGACAATTATGGTGATGCCTTTGTTTCTGCTGGAAACACTGGAGCTATATTAAGTGGTGGTTTATTTATAGTAGGCAGAATTAAGGGAATAGAAAGACCTTCTCTAGCACCTATAATACCAACAATTGTAGGAAATAGTATATTACTAGATGTTGGTGCAAATGCAGACTGC
>JBEPWV010000003.1:0-18386 GCA_041642175.1 Clostridia bacterium | reverse complement strand
TGCTTCTTTTTTATCCTCAGGCAGCCGGCGCCACTCTCTAGAGGTTTTCATTCTTCCCCCTTATCACTATCACCAGAATTCATTTCATGATTCGGCATGCCAATCCCTCGATAAATAACCTTGCCGGCTGCCTCCAAAAGGAAATCATCGAGCTTTTCATCTTCAAAAAGCCTCACAATCTCAACTTTTGTTGTTTCATGTATTCTTTCATCTTTGGGATCAAAATAATAAATTAGTCCGTTATCGCCAGATGAAATAACTTTCCCATCTTTTAAACAAAAAAGGGAACGGGGTACACTTCTCCAGCTTCGTTCGGGACCTGAATAGGATTTTGTGGTTAACCAGGAGACAGAGGCTTTGCAAGAACTGGCTCTGAATTGGTTGCTTCAAGTAATTCTCCAAAGCAAATAAGGCCACACCTAAAAACTGTGTTGCCGTTTTCCAAGTTTTGCAACATTCCTTTCAAAATGACAATCGCAGCCAGCCATGCCTGAAGGTTTGAATATTTTAAATTTTTTCGAGACGCCCGATACCGTGATGACGGAATCGTCCATGGTTTAAAGCACCTCCGCGAACTGGGATTTCAACCTTCGAAAAATCCATCCTCCCGCAAATAGAAAAATCGCGCAAAAAACGACGAAATACAAAAAATCCTTCACAGGCGGACCTTGGTTGTACAAAAGAGCGCGCCTGTAACCTTCCGTAATGAAATAGACGGGATTCAAGCGCAAAAGAAAAAGGTATTTTTCGGGAATTATACTAGCAGGATAAATGATGGGGCACAGATAAAACCAGAGCTGCAAAATAGCCCTCAACTCTCAAAAAATAATTCAGCGGAATATATAATAAAAGACGAAAATCTTTATAAAGATTTTATTGAAACCCAAAGATTGCCGGCAAAAGAAATATCAGAAAATCTAAAAATAAATAGAAAACAACTGGACAGAGGAAGAAAATATATAATATCTTTAATAGTTTTAAAAAAAGGAAATTATGAAATGTTATCAGAATATATTAGAAGGGGGTAGGAAAATATGAAAGGTGTAATATTAGATAAAAAAGGAAATTCATACACAATCCTGACGGATAAAGGGGATTATATGAGTAAAAAATTCAATAAAATCCATAACGTGGGAGAAGAAATTGAAGTGACCATGACATCTTTCAATTATAAATCTTTTTCAGCAGCCGCTGCGGTATTCATATTAATTGGAATCTTGGCTTTTAATATGTTACTGATACCTTACGGATATGCAGAAGTAGCTATAAATCCTTCTGTTGAATTAGCCTACAATAGATTATACAGTGTTATCAAAACTGAAGGATTAAATGAAGATGGAGTAAAATTATTAAATGAAAATAAAAGAATAAAAGGTATGAAAGTAGAAGATGCCGTGGAGTACTTAATCGGAGAAGCTGATAAAAGCGGTTATATGAGCAAAACAGAAGAGAATTATATTGTAGTTGCATATACCAGTAAAGATGGAGAGCTAAATTCAAAACTTGAATATAAGGTAAAAGAAAAGACTAAAAATTCTGGAGCGGATTTAACTCTAATGAATATGGAACTAAACAAATATTCAGATATTAGAGATAAAAAAGATAATCCGGCTGTAGAAGGTTTGAAAGAAAAGCTTACAGAGAGAAAAGTACCTAAAGAAGATTTTGAAGATGTAAAAGAAGTAAAAGAATTAGCAAAAATGCTAAAAAAAGCAGAAAAAGAACAAAATGGAAATGGTAAACCTGAAGATGTAGGACCTCCTGATCATGCAAATCCTCCTGGACAGGAAAAAGAACAGGAACAAAACAATGATGATAAGGAAAAAGAAGGCAGCGATGAAAATACAGGCAAGGAAGGTAGTTCAGGCAAACCAGGCAAAGGAAACAGCGGACAAGGTTCTTCCGGAGGAGGAGGAAATTAATATAAATCCATCCAATTTTAAGGTGGTCAAAAATTTGACTGCCTTTTTTTTATTTTGTATAATCAAGTACTGGGAAGTTGAATAGATATTTATTGGAGGTGCAGATGAGAAAAGAAATAGATTTAAAAATTGAACCAAACTACCACAATTTATATAAAAAAAGAAAATTTCCTCTTGTATTCAAAAAAGGGGTAGAAAATACTTGGAAACTTCAAGAAGAAGGAACTATAATAAATCTTATTGACGGAGAAGACAACTTCGTAGGAAGAGGCTACTACGGCAACCAGAATAAAGGAATAGGCTGGATTCTCACATATAAAGAAAATGAAAAAATCGACGAAAAATTTTTCCAAAAGAAGTTGATAACAGCATTAAATAAAAGAAAAGATTTTTTTTATAAAGATGATACAACATCTTTTAGAGTATTTAATTCCATGGGAGATGGAATAGGCGGACTCACTATAGACTATTATGAGGATTACTATCTTTTTAACTGGTACAGCCAAGGCATTTACTCCTTTAAAGATGAAATATACAATAAATTTAAAAATTTAGTATATTACAAGGGGATATACCAGAAAAAAAGATTTGATGATAAAGGAAAATACATAGATGACGATGATTTCGTTATGGGAGAAAGAGGACAATTTCCTCTTATTGTTAAAGAAAACGATGTAAAAATTGCCGTAGATTTAAACGATGGACCTATGGTAGGTTTTTTTCTCGATCAAAGAGAAATTCGAAAGGCTTTAATGCACAAATATGCCGAAGGTAAGACTATCCTAAACACCTTTTCATATACCGGTATATTTTCAGTCTTTTCAGCCTTAGGAAATTCTGAAAGAACAGTAAGTGTGGACCTTGCAAACAGAAGTCTTGAAAAAACTTTACAGCAGTTTAAACTTAACGAAATAGATTTGGAAAAAAATAAAATAATAGTTGAAGATATTTTCGAATACTTTGATTATGCAGAAAAAAAAGAATTAAAATACGATTTGATTGTACTAGATCCCCCCAGCTTCGCAAAATCAAAAAATTATATATTTAAAGCCGATAAAAATTATAAAGATATAATTAGAAGAAGCATAAAAATTTTAGAAAACCATGGATTAATTTTAGCTTCTACAAATCTTGAAAAAATGAACATGGATAAATTTATATCTCAGATAAAAGATGGTGTAGAAGAAGAGGGGAAAAGTTTTGAAATAATAGAAAAATTTAGACTGCCGGAGGATTTTAAAGTAGATGATAGATATCCGGAAGGTAATTATCTAAAGGTAGTAATGATTAAAATATTCAGCTGAAGTTAATTCTTCAGCTTTTTATTTTGTAATAAGCATTAAATGTATAAAATGATGCTAATTTGGATATAATTACAATAAGAGAGTTACGAAATAAATTATTAGGAGGATCGAGATGACGGTTAAAGAATTAAGTTATAAAAAACTTAAAAATTACTGCGCAGATGAATTAACTGAATTTCAAACAACAGCTGATCTTAAGCCACTAGAAGGTATTATAGGTCAGGATAGAGCTACAAAAGCCATAGATTTTGGTTTGAATATCAAGAAAAAAGGATACAATATATATGTCTCCGGAATAAGCGGAACCGGAAGAAATTCATATATTAAATTAATTACGAATAAAGACGCTGAAGATAAGCCTGCTTCAAGAGACTGGGTTTATGTTTACAACTTTAAAAATCCAGATAACCCTTTAGCAATAGACTTAGAAACAGGTAATGGTAAAAAATTTCAAAAATCCATTGAAAACACAATAGTATTAATAAAAAAAGAAATGGAGAACACATTTACCAGTAAAGAATATGAACGTAAAAAAGGAATGATAATTAAAGAACTCAATCAAGAATCTGAAAGTATAATGAGAGAGCTTAATGAACTTGCTAAAGAATACGGATTTACATATACAAATACAGATAGAGGATTAATTAGTGTTCCTTTAAAAGAAGATGGAACTCCTATGAAAGAAGAAGATTTCAAGGATATGGAGAAAGAGGTTTATGAAGAGATTCAATCAAAAAGTAATGAATTAAACCTGGCAAGTATAGATTTATTTAAAAAACTTAGAGATATTCAAGATAAATTTAGAGAAAAAGTAAAAGAACTGGATGTAAAAGAAGCTAACAAAATCGTAAAGCTGCATATAGATAAAATCAAGGAAGCTTTTGACAATAAAAAAGTTAAAAAATACCTAAAAGAAGTAGAAAAAGACATAGTAGAAAATGTAGATATGTTTAAGTCTGATGACAAAAAAAACAATAAAAATCCATTCTTAGCATTCCAGAAAAAGTCATCAGAAGATTTCTTTGAAAGATATCAAATAAATCTTTTTATTGACAATTCAGATAAATCAAATGCTCCTGTAGTACATGAAACAAATCCTACTTACAACAATTTGCTGGGAAATATAGAATATGAAAATAAAATGGGAGTATTAAAAACAAATTTTACAAAGATTAAACCTGGATCTTTACATGCTGCCAACGGCGGATATTTGATAATGAACGTAAGAGATATTCTTGAAAATATATATACATGGAAGGGTCTTATGAGATCCTTGCAAAACAGTGAGATTAAAATAGAGAGTATGCAGTCTATGATGGGATATCCGGTAACATCAGCTTTAAAGCCTGAAGCAATTCCATTAGATATAAAGGTTTTACTTATTGGTGACCCGAGAACCTATTCAATACTTTATTCATACGACGAGCAGTTTCCAAAATTGTTTAAAATAAGAGCTGACTTTGACATAGAAATGGATAGAAATAATGATAATGTGTCAAAAATGCAAAGTTTTATAGCAAGCCATTGTGAGAAAGAAAATCTCAGACATTTTACCAGAGAAGCTGTGTGTAAGATAGTAGAACACAGCTCTAGAATAGCCGACAGTCAGAAAAAACTGAGTTCTAGATTTAATCAAATAGTAGAAATACTGTACGAAGCAGATTCTTGGGCAGAACAGGATGGTTCTGATGAGATAGAACTTAAGCACATTGAAAAAACAATTCAGGAAAAAATCTACAGAAACAATATGTACGAAGAAAAGACTCTAGAATATTTTGAAGATGAAATTTATCTACTTGATGTAGAAGGGGAAAAGATAGGTGAAATTAACGGATTAGCTGTAGTTGGAGCTGGAGAATACTCCTTTGGTAAACCAAGTAAGATAACGGTCTCAACATACAAAGGAAAATCCGGACTTATAAACATAGAAAGAGAAGCAAGAACCAGCGGTAAAATCCATGACAAAGGCGTTATGATTATAAACGGATATCTTGGATATAAATATGCACAGGAAAAACCACTGGCTCTATCAGCAAGCATAGTATTTGAACAAGTTTACTCAAGTATAGACGGAGACAGTGCATCAAGTACAGAGCTTTATGCTATAATGTCCAGTCTTTCCGGCAAGCCTATAAAACAATCTATTGCAGTAACTGGATCAGTAAATCAAAGAGGCATGGTTCAGCCTATAGGTGGAGTTAATCAAAAAATTGAAGGATTCTATAAAGTTTGCAAGATTAAAGGAATAACTGGAGATCAGGGAGTTATAATTCCTAAACAAAATGTAAATGATTTAATGCTTAATGAAGAAGTTATAGAAGCCGTTAAAGAAGGAAAATTTCACATATATGCAGTTGGTACCATTGAAGAAGGAATAGAAATACTTACAGGAGTAAAAGCCGGTGAGAAAGATGAAGAAGGCAACTACCCTGAAGACACTATACACGATTTAGTTGAAAAGAAATTACATGAATATTCTAAAAGTTTAAAACAAAAAAACAATTCCGAAGAAATTCAAAGTAAGGAAAAAAAACATAAAAAACATAAAAAACATAAAAAAGATAAAAAAGATAAAAAAGGATAAAAAGAGAAAATAAATAAAAAATCATATGAAAAGCTGCTGTTAAACGAAAATGTTTTCAGCAGTTTTTTTATATTTAACTTAAAATTAATTAATTAATTTTAATATTTATGATATTATTAATAAGTATAAATTTAAGCAGGTGACATATGAATAAAGAAAATACTTTTAATAAAAAACTTAAAAAAGAAGATAGATTTTATAAGCTTATGATGATTTTGGTAAATCCTTTTTTACCCCTTAGGTATAATATCAAGAAAAATAACAGTGAAATCTTACACACCGATAAACCATATTTAATAATAGGAAACCATGTGCTGGCAGAGGATCCTGTTATTATTAATTCTCATTCAAATAGACTTATAAGGTATATAGCTTCTGATACAAACTATGATACACTTTGGAAAAAAATAATTCTTAATTTAGGAGGAGCCGTTCCTTTTTCAAAAGGAAATGCAGATGTTAAAGCTGTAAAGCATCTTCTTAGATTAACGAGGGTCAGCAAACCCATTGGTTTATATCCTGAAGGAGGAAGGTGCTGGTCGGGAGAAACTGAAGAAATAATATACTCTACTGCAAAACTAATCAAAATGTTTAAAATTCCTGTATACAAGGTGATAACGAAAGGTGGATACCTTAAAAAACCCAGGTGGGCTCAGTATTATAGAAAAGGCAAAATATTTATGGACTATGAAATACTTTTTAATACTAACCAAATTAAAGAAATGTCCCAAGAAGAAATATATGAAGAAATGAAAATAGGAATATATCACAATGAATATCAGTGGCAAAGAGAAAACAAAATAGAATTCAAAGGTAAAAACAAAGCAGAGCACATAGAGAGACTCCTTTATATATGCCCAGAATGTAAAAGTTTAGACTCTATATATTCCCAGGGAGATAAATTTAAATGCAAAAACTGTGGTGAAGAGTGGAGGATAGATTTATACGGATTTATTCAAGGAAGGTATTTTGACGATACCGTGAAGTGGAATAATTGGCAAAAAGAAATTTTATATAGAGAGTTAAATTTAGAGAAGATAAAGATTATTACCCGGGAAATAAAGTTAAATAAATTCAACACTGAGGGAGAAAAAATCATAGATGATGAAGTAAATATAACATTAAGTTCTAAGCACATTAAAATAGAAGGACAAAATATAAATGAAAAAATAAACCTTGAAAATGTAAAAGCTGTAAGCATAACCTTGTTAGATATTTTTGAATTTTACAATAATATAGAAGAAAAATACAGAATAATTTTTAATCCTAAAGGAAATCCTTCAATTATATTATTTCTAGAAACTATAAAACACTACATAAGGAGAAGAAAGAATGAGAGATGATTGGACGGTAGTTCTATATATACTTTATATTTTTATCTTCATGATTGCAGCAAAATTAATAAAAGAAAAACTTGGGATATTTAAAAGTATAATTATACCCAATGCCCTGCTGGCAGGGATTTTAGGTCTTATAGCAGGACCGGAAGTATTAGGAATAATAGATTTTGAAATTGAATTTTATGAATCTTTAGTCTTTCACTTTTTAGGTATAGGATTTATAGCGTTGACTTTATCTGAAAAAAACACAAAGCAGAGGAGAAATTCAGTTAATTCAGGATTATTCATACTGTCAACCTACTGCTTTCAAGCTGTATTAGGAATGATACTTTTGTTTATTATGATAAATACTGTAAAACCGGATTTGTTCTTTGGATTAGGACTCATGCTTCCCTTAGCCTTTGGACAAGGGCCTGGATTTGCAACAGCTATAGGTTCATCCTGGGAGGAAGTGTTAAACTTAGGTTATACTACTCAGTACGGTCTTACTCTAGCTACTGTGGGTTTTCTAGTAGGTGGTATTTTAGGAGTGGGACTTCTTAACTACTACAGTAGGAAATACGGAGTTAAAAGCCACAGTCTTAGAAATTTAGGAGGAGTAAATAAGAAAAACTACGAAATTAAATCTGTTTCAGAAATAAACTTCTATGATATGCTTACCACTCAGATAGTTTTAGTATCTGGAGTATATTTTATTACCTTCTTCGTTATGCTGTATTTAACTAATGCCCTCAATGCTTTAGGTGAAATTGGCAGTACTATAGGTAGTTTAGTAAAGGGCTTTAATCATCTTTTTGGAATTGTTGTAGCCATACTACTTAAAAAACTATTTGAATATTTAAAGAAATATAAAAATGCAAGAACATTAGAACTTACAGATGGATATCTGATGCATAATATAGCCTCTTTTTCTTTCAACATAATGATTACAGCCTCCGTAATGGCTATTTCTATAGTTACTATAAAGGAATACTGGGAACTTTTAATTGTGATTAGTGTAATAGGAGCCGTTGGAACCCTATTATTTGTAACCTTCTTTGCCGAAAGAACTTTTGAAGACAATCACAGACTTTATTCTCTTGCAATGTTCGGAATGCTCACAGGCACAGCATCTACAGGATTAGCTCTGTTAAGAGGATTAGATCCAAACTTAGAGACAGATGTTGCAGAGGACTTGGTTTTAGGTAGCGCTATAGCTGCACCTCTAGGAATACCTTTAATGGTGGCATTAAGCCAACCGATAATAGGATATAAAACGGGAAATCCAATCTACTATCTGATTACCTTTATAGCTATGTTTGCCTATGTGGTAATAATCATGACTATTATGCTTCTAAGAGCTAAAAAAGCAAGATTGAATAAATAGTAAATTTGTGGTATGATATTTAATACTTTTGTAATTGTATAAAATTATAGCAAGTGATAATATATAAATAGAAACGAGAAATAGAAATTGCTGTACTTATGCGTAATCTCGATTATTTTCAGAGTTTCACAAGAGATTAATAATGTACAGTTTTTTCATGGATATATAAGTAGTTAGGAGAAAACTATGGCAAAAACAAAAAGAAAAACAACTATCGGAGGCCAGGCACTTATTGAAGGGATAATGATGAAAGGACCTCACAAAATTGCAACGGCAATTAGAAAACCCGATGGTGAAATTAAAATAAGAACAAAAAAACTAAAATCGATTTTCAACAAAGATATCTTCAATAAACCAATCATAAGAGGAAGTTTAGCTCTTATAGAGGCTATGCTTGTTGGAGTAAGAGAGTTGATGTACTCTGCGGAATTTTATGAAGATGAAATAGAAGAAGATTTTTTAGATAAAGCTTTAAGAAAAATATTTAAAGATAAGGCAGACACTGCTATTATATATGTATCTGTAGCCTTAGCACTATTGATTTCAATTGGTGTATTTATATTAGGTCCATCATTAATAACAAATTTACTAAAAAATATAATACCTATACCAATAGTATTAAATCTAATAGAAGGATTTATAAGAATTGGACTCTTTGTAGTCTATGTATACTATATTTCAAAACTTGAAGATATAAAAAGGGTTTTCATGTATCATGGAGCAGAACACAAGACTATATACTGTTACGAAAACTTGGAAGAGTTAACTGTAGAAAATGCTAGAAAATATACTACTCTACATCCCAGATGCGGCACATCCTTTATAGTAAACGTACTTTTAATAAGTATAGTTGTATTTTCCTTTTTCGGTTGGCCAGATCCATTAACAAGAATAGTAATTAGATTAGCAATGCTTCCTCTTATAGCAGGAATAGCATACGAAGTTAATAGATATGTTGGTAGAAATGACGATACCTTATTTGCAAAATTAGCATCTAAACCGGGATTTTTGTTTCAAAAGCTTACAACAAAAGAGCCTGACGACTCAATGCTTGAAGTTGCAATAGCAGCCCTAAAAGAGGTAATACCAGATAATAAGGATGATGATAAGTGGTAGCAAAAACAATCAAAGAAACTGTAGCAGAAGGAATAAAAAAACTAAACAAAAGAGAATTTAACAATACTTTTTTAGAAGCATATATGATTTTAGAATACTTATTAAATAAAGAAAAACTTTTTTTGATAACTCATGAGAATAAAGAAATAGAAGAAGAAACTTATAAAAGGTATTTAAAGCTTATAGAAAAAAGAAATACGGGATATCCAATACAGTATATCGTACATAATCAAGAATTTATGGGGATTAATTTTTACTTAGACGAAGATGTTTTAATACCGAGACCGGATACTGAGGTTCTTGTTGAAAATGCAATAAAAATAGCAAAGTCCGATTATTTCCCGTATAAAAACATCAAGGCTTTGGATATAGGGACTGGAAGCGGAGCCATAGCTGTTAGCTTCGGATATTATTGTAGAGAAGCTGAGGTATTAGGTGTAGACATAAATCCTAAAGCAGTGGAAGTAGCAAAAAAAAATGTTAAAATAAATGATTTAGACAATGTAAAGATTGTTAAAGGTGATATCTTCATGGAAAAATTCGACTTTCCAATTGAAAAGTACGACATAATAATGTCAAATCCACCTTATATAAAGTCGGAGGATATTAAGAGACTGCAATTGGAAGTAAGTAAATATGAGCCTAAAAATGCTTTAGACGGTGGAAAAAGCGGACTTGATTTTCACAGTCAGATTTTAAAAGTAATACCAAATTATTTAAATGACAAAAGTGTTCTAATAATTGAAATAGGATGGGATCAGGCTGAAGAAGTAGTTAAAATTATGAGAAAGATAAAAGGATTTAAAAAAGTTGAAGTAAAAAAAGATATTGCAAAAAAAGATAGAATTGTAATAGGTTATTATAATAGATTAGAGGTGTAGAATGTTAGAAAAATTAGATTTTTTAGAAGAAAAATATAAAGAATTAAACAAAAAAATATCAGACCCGGAGATTATAAACCAGTCTAGAAAATGGCAGAAGTTGGTAAAGGAGCATGCCCATCTTGAGCCTATAGTTCAGAAATATAGAGAATACACGAAGGTTATGGATTCTTTAGAAGAAGATAAAGAGATGCTTCAAGGTAAGCTGGATGATGATTTCAAAGAAATGTTAAAGGAAGAGGTCAAAGAACTGGCAGAAGAAGAAGAAAAATTGAAAGAAGAACTTAAGTTTCTACTAATTCCAAAAGATCCTAACGACCAGAAAAACGTAATTGTTGAAATAAGAGCTGGGGTTGGAGGAGATGAAGCAGGATTATTTGTAGGAGACCTTTTTAGAATGTACACTAGATATTCTGAAAGACAGGGTTGGAAAAATGAAATTATGAGCTTGAGTGACCAGGGTATAGGTGGATACAAAGAAGTTATATTTATGATAAAAGGAAAGGGAGCTTATTCAAAACTTAAGTACGAAAGTGGTGTACATAGAGTTCAAAGAGTTCCCGACACTGAATCCAGCGGTAGAATTCACACATCATCAGCTACAGTTGCAGTACTACCGGAAGTTGACGATATAGACATAGAAATTGATATGAATGATGTAAGAGTAGATGTATTTAGATCATCAGGAAACGGTGGACAAAGTGTAAATACTACAGATTCTGCAGTTAGACTTACTCACGAACCTACAGGGTTAGTAGTGTCCTGTCAGGATGAAAAATCTCAACTTAAAAACAAAGACAAGGCCTTCAAGATATTAAAAGCAAGGCTTTACGATAAATATCAGCAGGAACAGGACGATGAACAAGCTCAAGCGAGAAAAAGCCAGGTAGGTTCAGGAGATAGATCCGAAAGAATACGAACCTACAATTTCCCTCAAGGTAGGGTAAGCGACCATAGAATTAATCTTACACTATACAAGCTAGATGCTTTCTTAGATGGAGATTTAGAGGAAATGATAGATGCTCTTACCACATCGGACCAGACTGAAAAATTAAAGAGAATAGAAAAATAAAAAAATTGCCGTATTTATTTACGGCAATTTTTATGTTCAATATTTTTTAGTATTTTTCAAGAAGTTTGCTAAAAGCTTCTAATCCTTTTTCCAAAACTTCCGTGTAATTTGCATAACCAATTCTCAAATATCCTTCCATTTCCATGGCACTTCCTGGAAGCATGACAACGGAGGCTTCTTTTAAGAGTTTTAAACTTAACTCTTCCGAAGGTATATCCATGTCGTATTTTAATAAAGCTGTAGTTCCACTTTCCGGCTTAATATAAGAGATATGTGGATTTCTATTTACCCAATCATCTAATATTTTTTTATTTGTATTTATTAATCCCAAATTTCTTTTTAGAATCTTGTCCTTATTCTCCAAGGCTATATTAGCAAGATAATCATCTATCATACCGCAGCTAATGGTATTATAATCTCTATGTTTAAATACATTTTCTATAAAATCAACAGGTCCGTTTATCCAACCTATGCGAAGACCAGCTAAAGAGTAGGCTTTAGATACACTACCGGTACTTATACCCTTGTGGTATATATCCGTTATTCTAGGTATTTTTTCTCCATTATGTATCAAATCTCCGTAGGTTTCATCACAAAAAACGTAAGCGTCTACTTCTTCAGCAAGTTTACATATTTCTTTTAGAAGATCTTCCCTCATTACTGAACCTGTAGGGTTATTTGGATTATTGATATTAATCACCTTTGTTTCAGACTTTATTAATTTCTTTAAATCATTTATATTTACAAGAAAATTATCCTCTTCTTTCAATCTAAGGATATCAACATCAGCACCTATTGCTTCAGGAATCGAATAAAGCTGCTGATAAGTAGGTAGTACAGAAATCACATGATCTCCCTTTTCTACTAAAGTTTCTAAAACTAGAGAATTTCCACCTATCGCTCCGTGGGTTATTATAATATTATCTTTTGTAGCCTTTTCATATAGTTTTGCAACAGAATTCCTTAGATTTTCGCTTCCTTTAATAGCTCCGTAGGTTAACCTCATTTCTAAAATATCTTCTATGGCTCTTTCAGTGTTACCGGCTATTTCCAAGAGTTCCTTTGTTTTTAAAGAAGCCACACAGGTTTCAGCTAAATTATATTTTCCTTCATCTTCGTATTTATTCATCCATATTTCTACACCAAAATCTTTTATCTTCATAATTACCTCCATTTAACTTCTATTTTGATTATTATTATAGCATGATTTCCAATTAATATAAATTGAAAAAATGAAATGTTAAAGAAAAAAGCTGCAAATATAAATTGTTGTACCCATTGAAAATCCAGTAATTTAACAATTTAGATGTTGCATTTTCATTTCAACAGGAGTATTATAAATATTAGACAAAAAGAGGTGATGAAAATGGAGAGTGGAGAATTAAAATTTTTACTTGATATTGCTATCTTGCTTATAGGTGCTAATATGGGTGGGATGTTAATGGCAAAAATCAATCAACCGGTAGTATTAGGACAGATATTAGCTGGTCTTATTATAGGACCTGCTTTGTTTAACATAGTTAGTCCAAATGAAATTATAAATTCTTTTTCACAAATTGGGGTAATATTACTAATGTTCATTGCAGGAATGGAAACGGATCTTAATGATCTTAAAAACTCAGCCGGGGCTTCCTCCTTTATAGCGTTGGGAGGAATAGTTTTTCCTTTTTTAGGAGGTTTAGGTGTTACACTACTATTATTTCCTGATGGAGGTTTATTTCAAGGTCTCTTTACCGGGACTTTACTAACTGCTACAAGCATAAGCATTACTGTTCAAGCATTAAGAGAATTTGACAAGATAAGAACCAAAACAGGAATTAGCAATTTAGGAGCTGCTATAATGGATGATGTTCTGGGTATAATAATCCTAACGGTGATAGTAGGGATGGCTTTTCCTAACAGCGGAGAATCTATAGGACTTGTAATAGTAAAAATATTCATATTTATAATTATAGCTTTCTTTGCAGGCAAACTTTTTACAAGCTTCATAAACAAAATATCATACAAATACTTTAGAAATAGAAATGTTGCAGAATTTGCACTTATACTGTGTTTTTTATTAGCTTTTACAGCTGAAGAATTCGGAGTTGCTGCCATTATAGGAGCCTATTTTACAGGAGTGGTTTTTTCAGTTACTCCCTTTGCAAGTAGAGTAGAACGGGATATTTCCAGTATTGCTTATACAGTATTTACACCGATTTTCTTTGTCAGTATTGGACTAAAGGTATCTTTAGAAGGTATTGATGAAATTATATTACCGGCTTTAGCTATTATAGCCGTTGCTGTTTTTGGAAAAATACTAGGAAGCGGTCTAGGAGCTAAAATTTCCGGATTTAATGTAAAAGATTCTATCAAAATAGGCATAGGAATGATTCCTAGAGCAGAGGTAGCATTAATTATAGCAAATTTAGGTAGATCCTTAGGACTAATAAACGATATTATATTCACTTCATCTGTACTTATGGTTGTTGTATCAACACTTATAACACCACCTTTACTTAAAAAAGCCTACGGTGTTAAAAAAACAAAAAATCTAAATATTGTATCAGAAAAATAATACTTCAGTATTATAATTATTACTTTTCTATTAAAGACAGGTGAATAGCCTGTTTTTTATTGTAAAACTAAGGTAATTTTTATATAATGTAGGTTGATGAGGTGTGATATGAAAAATACCAAAATTTTCACTATAGATAAAGACAATATAGATTTTAAAAAAATTGAAGAAGCGGCTGAAGCTCTCAAAAATGGAGGAAGCGTGGTATTTCCCACAGAAACTGTTTACGGACTGGGAGGGAATATATATATAGATCATGCTGTAAAAGAAATATATGCAGCAAAAGGAAGGCCCTCAGATAATCCTCTTATAGTCCATATTTGGAATATTAATCAGTTAAAGGAGCTAACAGAAGAGGTATCAAAAGTGGCACAGACTTTAATAGATAATTACTGGCCTGGACCCCTTACCATTATATTTAAAAAAAGTTCTAAGGTGCCGGAATCTATTACTGGAGGACTGGATACTGTGGCAGTAAGAATGCCCCAAAATCCCATAGCTTTGGCATTACTTGAAAAAGCAAATGTACCTGTAGCTGCTCCAAGTGCCAACACTTCTGGGAAACCTTCACCAACCCAAGGTAAGCACGTAGTAGAAGACTTAGATGGGAAGGTAGATATAATAATAGATGGTGGAGATTGTAAAGTAGGTCTTGAATCAACAGTAATTGACGTGTATTCTAAGCCTATCATGATACTTCGCCCCGGAGGAATAACTTTAGAAGATATCCTTAAAGATGTTGAAAATGTAGTATACGATCCAAGTCTTATGTACTTAGATAAAGGTATCGTACCTAGATCTCCCGGACAAAAATACAAGCACTATTCTCCAAAAGGAAGACTTGTTATTTTTAAAGGCTCAGGAGACAGAGTTAAAGAGGAAATAAACAAAGAAGGCGAAAGACTTACTAAAGAAGGAAAAAGAGTACTCATTTTATCAATAAAAGAGAACATCAAATATTATTCAAAAGGTATAATTTTTAATTTAGGAAGTATAAAAGATTATGAAACTATATCCTCCAATATATTCAAAGCTTTAAGAAAGGCCGACGAATTAGAAGTAGATTATATTCTTTCGGAGAGCTTTAGTGAAAAAGGTTTGGGTAAAGCAATTATGAATAGACTTGTAAAAGCATCAGGAGGAAATATAAAAAGGTGTGATAATTAATGAAAATACTTTTCGTATGTACCGGTAATACCTGCCGAAGCCCTATGGCTGAAGGTATAATGAAAAAATTGATTATAAAAGAAAATTTAAATATTAAAATAGAAGATGTTAAATCCGTAGGACTAATTTCTAAAGAAGGTATGCCTGTAAGTGAAAAATCAGTAAAAGCATTGAAAAAGATAGGAATAGATATATCCGACTATACATCTTCTGTAATAGAAGAAAAAGATCTACAGGACGCAGATATAGTACTGACCATGACAGAAAGTCATGAGGATATGATACTTCAAACATTACCTCAATATGCTGACAAGGTTTTTACCCTTAGTCAGTATGTAGAGAATAAAAAAGAAGATATTAAAGACCCCTATGGAGGAAATCAAAAAGAATACGATGATGCCTCTAAAATGATAATAAAGAAATTAAAAAAATTAGTTAAGATATTAAAAGAGAAAGGATATTAAAATGAAAATATACTTAGGAAGCGATCACGGTGGATTTGAATTAAAAGAAGCAATAGAAGATTATTTAAAAGAAGAAGGATATAATGTGGAAGATTTAGGAACCCATAACGAAGATTCCGTAGACTATCCTGATTTTGGTATAAAAGTAGGAGAAGCAGTAGTTGAGGATGAAGACTCTATAGGAATCGTATTTTGCGGTACAGGTATAGGGGTCTCCATAGCTGCTAATAAAGTTAAAGGTATTAGATGTGCTCTGTGTGCTGATGTTTTTTCAGCTGAAATGGCAAAAAAACACAATAAAGCTAATGTAATTGCATTAGGAGGAAGAGTTACAGGAAAAGGTTTAGGTAAAAGAATAGTAAAAGCATTTCTTGATGAGGAATTTGAAGGCGGTAGACATACAAGAAGGGTAGATAAAATAATGAACTACTAAGAAAACTAAGGAGTAAGGCATGAATGAATATTATATAGTATTTTTTACAGCTTTTGTGTTGTCCTTCTTTTTTACTCCTGTGGCTAGAAAACTAGCTTTCAAATTAAATGTTTTAGATATACCGAAGGATGATAGAAAGGTACACAAAGAACCAATACCATATTTAGGTGGGGCAGCTATATATGCTTCAGCTATATTAACTATGTTAATTTTTTCTGATTTAGATAAGACAGCTATATCTATAATGCTGGGAGGAACAGTAATATTTTTTGTAGGATTGATTGACGACATAAAGGATATATCACCAAAGGTAAAATTAGCAGGTCAGATAATTGCAGCATTAATAGCTGTATACGGTGGTGCAAAAATCAATTACATTACAAACCCTCTACCGGGATACGATGTTATATACCTTGAATATCTTACAATTCCAATATCAGTACTATGGATAGTTGGAATCACAAATACCATGAATCTTATAGATGGAATAGACGGTTTGGCATCAGGAGTTGCTACCATATCAGCCTCCACAATGATGTTTATAGCGGCAATAAGCGGCTTTGACTTTATATTAGTAGAGTGTGCTGTTGTAGCCGGTGCCTCTTTAGGTTTTTTACCCTACAATTTCAATCCGGCTAAAATATTTATGGGAGATACTGGAGCTTTATTTTTAGGATATATGCTGGCTGTAATCTCTATTTTAGGAGTTATGAAGATAGTAACATCCGCTACTATTATTATTATGATTTTAGTTTTAGGAATACCTCTGTTTGATACATCCTTTGCTATTATTAGAAGAATAAGAAATAAAAAGCCAATTATGGAGGCGGACAAAGGGCATGTACATCATAGATTGCTGGCAAAAGGCTTTACACAGAGACAGACGGTACTTATATTATACATAGTTAGTATAATATTTGGAGCAGCAGCAATATTTTTAGCAGATTCTGAGCCTCTTGAAGGTAGTCTTGTAATAGGAGCAGTTTCAGTAATAATAGTATATGCGGGTAAAAAACTTGACTTTATATCAAAAGTAAAGAAAGAGGACAAAGAAGATAAGGACAAGGAGTAAATATGAATAAAAAGAAGATTAAAGTAATGACAGTATTTGGAACAAGACCGGAAGCAATAAAAATGGCTTCAGTAGTTAAGGCTATGGAAAGTTGTGAGAATATAGAACATAGAACCTGCGTCAGTGCTCAACATAGAGATATGTTGGATCAGGTTTTAGATATATTTAATATAAAACCGGATTTTGATTTGGATATTTTTGAACACGGACAAAGTCTTACTCAAATAACCAGTCGAACTATGGAAGGAATGGAGGAGGTTTTTAATACCTTTAAACCGGACATAATTTTAGTTCAAGGAGATACCACTACAGTATTTTCAGGAGCTTTGGTAGGATTTTACCACAAAATAAAAATAGGTCATGTTGAAGCAGGATTAAGAAGCGGAAATATAATGTCTCCCTATCCGGAAGAAGCAAATAGAAAGCTTACCGGTGTAATTACCAACTTTCACTTTGCACCGACAAAAGAAGCCAAAAAAAATCTAATAAAAGAAGGATATGATGAAAGTACAATCCACATTACCGGAAATACTGTAATAGATGCACTTTTTCAAGTAATCGATAATGACTATGAATTCAAGGATGGATTTTTAAAAGAGGTTAACTTTAATAATAAAATTATACTTCTGACAGCTCATAGAAGAGAAAATTTAGGAAAACCTATGGAAAATATTTTTAATGCTGTTAAAAGAGTTGTTGAGGAGCATGAAAATGTAGAAGTTATATATCCTGTGCACTTAAACCCTAAAGTAAGAAAAATAGCTGATAGCATATTAAAAGATATAAATAGAGTTCATTTAATAGAGCCTTTAGACTACGTACCTTTTGCAAATCTCATGAATAAATCCCACATTATTGTAACAGATTCCGGAGGGATTCAGGAAGAAGCACCATCCTTAGGAAAGCCTGTTCTGGTTGTCAGAAAAGAAACTGAAAGACCAGAGGGAATCAAAGCCGGTACAGCTAAACTTGCCGGGATAGACGAAGCAAATATATACAATGCATTAAAGGATTTATTGAAAAATGAAAACTCCTATAAAAAAATGGCAAATTCTGTAAATCCCTATGGAGATGGTAAATCAGCTGAAAGAATTAAAGATATAATATT
>JBEPWV010000002.1:0-19766 GCA_041642175.1 Clostridia bacterium | reverse complement strand
AAGTCAGTTGCTGCTTCACTCATAATAATCGCTGCTACTATACCTCCTGTTAAAGGTGGTGTAGCTGTAACTGCTGCTTCAAAGCCAAATATGGCAGCACCAATAGTCATAGTAAGGGCAATAATACCTACAATACCTATTAGAGCTATTGCAACAGTTCTCCACTGTGATGCCAGCTCTCTAACTGATAGCAATGTACCCATGTGTGTTATAAGTAAGTACATTGAGAGATAAACAATAGGTGTTTGGAAACCAGCCAGTGCAACGATGTCTGCTGGAAAAAATGTCCAGAAACCAAATAAAAATAAAAGTGCTGCTACAAAGACAGATGGTATAAATGCTTTTGTCTTTGCAGATACTACGTCTCCGACTGATAAAACAATCAGAACAATTGAAAACGCCATTAATAAACTCATATAAATCCTCCTTAAAATAGTTATTTATATATAAAATGTTTTTCAAATTTTAGGTTCAATCATTTCTAAAGTCGAAAAACATATATATTATGTTTTTGTTAGTACTGTATATAAATAAAAAACAGCATGTTACAATTACTTAATAAATATATTATTATAATTGTAACATACTGTTAGTGAATATCAAGGATTTTTTATTTGTCAATTAATTAATTTATACTTTTAAATTCCATTTTTCTTCAGTTAGTTTTTTACCCCAAATATTACTGTTTTTAGTTTCTATTAATTCAAATCCAAATTTTTCATATAAGTGTCTAGCTGTATCCAAAAACCCAACTGTCCATAGATATATATTTTTATAGTCTTTATCTTTAGCAAATTTAATTAAAGTATTCATTAATTTATTTCCGATACCTTTTCCCCGAAGTTCTTTTTCCATAAGAAACCATCTTAGCTGTGCTGTATCTTCATCTACCCTTACTAGTGCGATAAATCCAGCTGTACTTCCTTCGTATTCAGCTATCCATATGTTTTCGTATTTTTTATCAAAATTCTCGTAAAATTCGTATAAAGGCTCTCTTACATAATCTACAAATGTTTCATCAAATTTGTACTCATTTTCGTATATCTCCCCATGTCGCTTAATTATATAGTCTAAATCATTTTCAGTAAAATTTCTAATAACCAAATTTTCATCCATGAATTTTTCATCTCCTTTAGCCATATTTATAATAACTATCCATTTCCATATCTAAAATTTCAAGTTCAAATTGATCTAAATTTCCACTTTTCGCTTTTCTATATACAAATTCAGCGTAGTCTTTTACCATTTTTTTATTGTGCTTTTTACTATTAACTGAAACATGCTTTAGAGCTCTCATAATTGCAATCACCAAAAATATATCTCCATACCCATAGTGTATTATCTGGGTATAAGCATCATATAAAATCATCTTGAAACTGTAGGCTTCTAAAAGTAGCATTCCATCTGATTCTTTATCTTCATTCACTACTATATATCCATCATTAATATTTGAAAGCATACCTAACAAAACTCCAATAATTTTTACACAGTGAATAGCTGTATTAGGGTCGTTTATTCCTGGAGAAATAGCTCTCAAAGCAACTTCTACAACCTTTTGTATAGTATAGCTAAAGTCCTGTTCTTCTGTTTTTCTTTTTCCTATGATTATTAATCTTTTAATTTTATTAAGAACTTCTTCTTTATCTTCTAAATCTTCCTGTGCATATACTGTAAATATTTTCTCATCATTATTTATAAACTGTCCTATTACCTTTTCAAAGTGAATTATTAATTTTTTCTTATTTGCTATTTCCGATAATTCCTTATAGTCCAACTTTTGAATATATCCGCTTTCTGTAGATCTTATAACCTTATTGTTCCCGTACTTTTCTTTGTCTATTTCTTCTATTATATAATTATTTTTTAAGGTATCTTTATATTTTTTTATCTTCGATATAGATTCTTTATAGAGTCTGTCTATTACGTTAGATGTCTGTATAAAGGTGGCTACACTGTTTATGAAAAGTATAAAGTACACTAAACCTACCGCTATATAAATAACGCCTATACTGGCAGAAACCACATGTAATCCTTCTGCTGTGTCTCTAGTAAAAAGTAAAGATACTATCGAATAAATAAATCCCCCTACAAATATTCCAAAGGACTGCATAGTGCTTTTATTTTTCAAGAAATTTTCCACTACTCTCGGAGAAAGTTGGGACATATACATGGTCAAAACAACCATTGTAATGGAAAAAGTAAAGGTTGTTATAGTTATGAATGCAGTTGCTATAATACCGTGTATAGTTCTTGCTAATCCAGGGGTAGTTAAAAGTAATTCAGGTACAATGCTTTGAAATCTTGCTAAATATCTTGTGTCAATTAGTATTATAATAATAGCTCCTAATAAGGATATTAATCCGTAAATAGCAGGATAAAACCATATTCCACTTATAATTTTTTTAATTTTGTCTAATATTATCATGATTAGCTCCTTTATTAAGAAAATTTTAAGTCTTTATATTATTATAGCATATTCTTAAAATAATACACAAAAATGCATCTCTCGATGCATTTTTATTGAAGAAATATTAATTATCTTATAATCAAAATCGGTATTTTTATATGATGTACAACCTTATTTG
The DNA here is from genome assembly GCA_041642175.1 of Clostridia bacterium. Taxonomy (GTDB): domain Bacteria; phylum Bacillota; class Clostridia; order Tissierellales; family Dethiosulfatibacteraceae; genus UBA8670. The sequence continues at coordinate 17,181 of JBEPWV010000002.1, read as the reverse complement.
TTACACTTCCCATCATAAATCTCTTTCTTTCTTTCATAGCATGGGTTCTCATTATTACCAAGTCGTAATCACCTTTTTCAACTTCATCTAATATAGCCGAAGCCGGATCTCCTTCAGTAATCTTAGCTTCAGTTTCAATTCCTTTATCTATATACATATGCTTTACCTCATCTAAAAAGGTAGTATCTTTGAATTTTTCATAAAGCTTATCTTCATCAATAAAGCCTCCTTGGTTTATATCTCTTAGAAGCTCTTTGCTGTTATCTACATTGAATAATGTGATTTTGCTTTCAAATTTTTTAGCTATTTCCACTGCTTGATTTATAGTGGTTTTTTCTTCAGAATTTTTCTCTATTGGTATAAGTATCTTTTTCATTTCTATAACCTCTCCTTAATATAAAATTTTATCAGTTATTTACCTATTACATACATACCACGTGATTTAAATATTATTCATTAATAAGGTCTTTATATTGTTAAAATTGAATCTTACTTCTATTAATTGTATAATATTAATGATTATCTATATAGGAGGTTTATTTATGTATTTAGAATGTTTTGAAGAAGTTAAAAAGTTGACATCAGAAATGGTTGCCATTCCAAGTATTGTCAGAGAACCAAATGGTGAAACAAATGTAGCTAAAAAGGTTTATGATTATTACAGTAATCTTGATTACTTCAAGAAGCATCCGGAAAGAACCAAAATAGTCAAAACGATCAACGATGAAGTGGACAGACACTGTACCTATGCTTACGTTAAAGGTACAAAGGGAAAGTCTAACAAAACAATCATTTTAATAGGTCACATCGATACCGTTGGAGTGGATGATTTCGGTGAATTAAAAGAATACGCTTTTGATACAGAAAAACTTCCAGAGAAATTTCTTGAATTTGGCGTAGATGAAGAAGTTAAAAAAGATATAGAATCGGAAAAATATATGTTTGGCCGAGGTTCTCTCGATATGAAGTCCGGTGTTGCAGGACATATGTATTTAATTAAATATTTTTCTCAGCATCCGGAAGAACTAGATGGTAATATAATAGCCTATGCTGAATGCGACGAAGAAGATAATTCTCACGGCATTATAACCGGCTTAAAAGAATTCATTAAATTAAAAGAAGAAGAAAATTTTGAATATATTGCGTGTATTAATGCCGACTACTCTACTGGTTATACCCCTGAAGATGAAAACAGATATGTATATTATGGAAGTATTGGAAAATTGCTGCCATCTTTTTATGCAACTGGTAAAGAAACTCATGTAGGTCAGGCTTTTGGAGGATTGGATCCTAACTTACTATTAGCAGAGCTAACAACAATTTTTTCTCTTAATCCAGCCTTGTGCGATGAAGCACAAGGTGAAATAACCATACCACCTATTTCACTAAAACAGTCGGATTTTAAAGATAAATACACTGTTCAAACTGCACTAGCAGCTTATGCCTACTATAATTTTTTTACCCACAGTATGTCTCCTAAAGACGTAATAGAGGTATCTAAAGAAAAAGCAGTAGAAGCCTATGACAATGTAGTAGAGTATCTGAATAATTCTTATAAAAAATACTGCGAAATGAGCAATGTAGAATATAAACCCCTACCTTGGAAAACAAGAGTTTATACCTGGGAAGAACTTTACAGTGAATTAGAACAAGAATACGGAAATGAATTTACTCAACATTTATATGAATTTGCAATTAATTTAAATAAAGAAAAACCTACTTTGGATTTAAGAATATTTAGTGTTAAGGTTATTGAAGAAGCCTGGAAGTGGATGAAAGATAAATCACCGGCTATTATAACATATTTTTCTTCTACCTTCTCTGCTAGAATAGAAATGACGGGGAAAACTGATAAGGAAAAAGCTTTGTTAGATGCTGTAGAATCATCAGTCAAATACGTTCAATCCTATGCAGACAATCCAATTAAAACCAGAATGTTTTATCCATATATATCGGATTCAAGCTTTATGGCTTTAAGTGATGATATTGAAACTATAGATAGTTTAGGAAATAATATGCCTGCATGGAATACAAAGTATTTTTACAATGTAGATGATGTTTTAGCTATAAATGTTCCGGTAGTTAATATCGGCACTTTCGGAAAAGATGGTCATAAAACTACAGAGCGTGTTGATATGAAATATACCTTTGAAAATGTTCCGAATATAACCTACAATACAATTTTAAAATTAATAGGATAATTTAAAATGCAGTCCACTTCAAAAAGGACTGCATTTTTTCATTTTTTTATATAGCTTTTCTATTTGGTTTTAAATAATCTAATGTATCTTTAAATATTTTTAAGTTAGAAAAACCTGTTTTTGGTTTTAAAGCTACATTTAAATATTGTGTTGTACCGTCTGTTCTCGTCATAGTACCTTGACTTTCTGCTAGTGTAGCCAGGGGAAGCACTACATCCGAAACTTTTACTGTATCAGTTTCAAACATATCTACAGCTGCCAGGAAATCTAAATCTAATTTTTCTATTCCTTCTACATCTTCTCCTATTACTACAAGAGCCTTTATGCTGCCATCTTCAACCTTGCTAATTATTTCTTCTCCGGATTTAGTGAATCCTAAATCTATAGCTCCTTGAGCATTAGCTCCATTCTTAAGGGTTATAATACCTCTGTGAGGTTTGTTAATCTTATCAGATTTTTCTGCTATTTCTTTGATTAAACTCTGGGTCTTCGTAGATACAGACCTTTCATCAATTATAAATATAGGTTTCTTTACCTCTTTATAGGCTTTAGCTACTTTTAATGCGTCTCCTGATACGTCGGTGTTTTCATTTTCAACGACTTCTAATACTTCTTTAAAGAACTTCTCTAGATCAGTTTGATAAGATTCATCGGTAAACATATCTAGTCTTGTTCCATTTTGTGATATTGATATATAAGGCTTACCTAAATTTTTAACCTTTACACCCATTGGTACAAAGTTTTCATAAACATTACCTACAGTTAATATCAGCTCTGTATTATAAAGTTCTTCATATTTATTTGTTGATTCTATTTCTCCCTTTTTAATGTTTAATGAACCTATCATCTCGGTCTCTAATGTTTCGCTTATTTCTTTAACTACTGTCAATTCTTCATTCGTTAATCTTTGGGATACTAAGAATCCTATAGAATCTTTGCCATTAATATATTTGACGGACTTCAATTGAGAAATAAGTTCAAGCTGTCCTTCTTTAAGAGTTGCCTCTTTTTTGTTAACTAGAGTTTTTAATATTCTATCTTCTTTATTAATGTATTCAAAACCGAACTTCCCATCCTTACATAATACTCCGTCGTCTTTTTCTCTATTTGGAGTAACCTTGTATATTTTATCTCCATTGTGTTGATATATTATATTACATCCTAATGAGCACATACTGCATACAGATTCTGTCTTTTCTAAGTTTAAAGGAATTTCTTTATGAGTATTTATCTTCTCCTGAAATGCTCCAACAGGACACACATCTATGCACTGTCCGCAGGATATACAGTCTGTATCTTCAAGTCTTAGATCGAATTCAGGAGCTACTTTTACATCAAAGCCTCTATCTACCAATCCAAGAGCTGTTATTCCCATTACTTCGTCGCAGGTTCTAATACATAATCCACACTGTACACATTTATCTGGATTTCTATCAACAAATTCGTGAGTCTGTTCTTCATATCTTTTATGATTTACACCATAGTCTTTTTCTGTATCAATTTCATCATCCTGTACGTAGTGGATAAGCTGACACTCGAAATAATCCTTACATCCGCACTCCATACATCTTGAAGCTTCTTTTAATGCTTCTTCTTCAGTAAAATACTGTGTTACTACTTCCTGAAAATTTCCTTTTCTATAATCAGCATCCAGCACACTTACTCTATGGCGATTTTCAACCTCTATATCATTAAAATCTTCTTCCGTTAAATCATTCTGTTTTACTATTATAGTTTCTTTTTGAGGAATAATTTCTCCTTGGAAGTAACTGTTTATAACTCTCGCTGCTTTTTTACCCTGATCTACTGCTTCTATAGCAATACCCGGACCTGTTACAGCATCTCCACCGGCAAATATTCCTTCAATATTTGTTTCAAAGGTGCCTTCTTTAGCTTCTATAGTGCCCCATTTAGTTGTATCTATGCCTTTTATATTTCCTAAGGTAACCTTTTGTCCTATAGCAGCTACAACAGTGTCAGCTTCCAGCTCTTCAAATTCTCCTTCAATAGGGACAGGTCTTCTTCTACCGGAAGCATCTTTTTCACCAAGTTTCATCTTCTGACATTTAACTCCAACTACTTTACCATTTTTATCAAGAACCTTTACAGGAGAGGATAGAAATTTATATTTTACTCCCTCTTCTCTACCTTCAACTATTTCTATTTCTTCAGCAGGCATCTGTTCTTCTGTACGTCTGTAGACAACAGTTACATCAGCTCCCAGTCTTACACTTGTTCTGGCAACGTCCATAGCGGTGTTTCCTCCACCTACTACTACAACTTTTTTACCTAGATTTACCTCTTCATTTTGTGTTACCATTCTTAAGAAATCTATTCCTCCAAGAACTCCATCTAAGTCTTCTCCTTCGCATCTCATACTTGTGCTTTCCCAAGCTCCTATCGCCAGTAATGATGCATCGTAGTTGTTCTTAAGATAATCTATAGTTATATCTTCACCAAGTTTAGTATTGTATTTAAATTCAACACCCATTTTTTCAATAAGAGCAGTTTCTCTGTCTACTACTTCTTTTGGAAGTCTGTATTCAGGTATACCGTATCTCATCATTCCACCAGGCTTATCCATGGCTTCATAAACTACTACTTTTTGTCCTCCTTGAGCTAAAAAGAAAGCTGCTGATAATCCAGCCGGTCCAGCTCCTATTACAGCTACTTTCTTTCCTGTTGGTTCTTTTATTTCAGGCATATATGGTTCTTCAGCATCGTCGTATAAATCAACGTCGGCTACAAAAGCCTTCAATTTAGCTATTGATACTGAATCCTCCACCAACTCTCTTCTACATTCCGTTTCACAAGGATGTGGGCATATTCTACCGATACAAGCCGGTATAGGTAGCTGTTCCTTTATCAATGCTACAGATTCTTTGTACTGACCGTTGGCTATTAATCCCACATATCCCTGAACATCTGTGTTGGAAGGACATCCCATTACACAAGGAGGTCTGCAGTCTCCTCTATGATCTGATACTAAAAGCTCAAGAGCTGTTCTTCTTGCAGCCTTTGTTCTGTCTGTTTTTGTGTTAACTACCATTCCATCTCTTGCAGGAGTAGCACAGGACCTTACAAGTTTAGGATTACCTTCTACTTCTACTACACAAAGTCCACATCCTCCGTAGGCTTCCATTCTTTCATCAAAGCAAAGATGAGGTACATCTATATTATTATCTAATGCTGCCTGCATTAGAGTTCTATCATCAGTTGTTACTATTTCTTTACCGTTTATATTTATTCTTACTTTAGGCATATTTCCTCTCCCTCCTATTCAACATTTACTGCATCAAAATTGCATACGTCATAACAGTTGCCGCACTTGATACATAAATCCTGATCTAATATATGAGTTTCTTTAACTTTTCCTGATATTGCATTCGTCGGACAGTTTCTTGCACACAAGGTACAGCCGGTACATTTTTCCGGGTCTATAGTATATGTAAGTAGTGCTTCACACTTCCTAGCAGGACATTTTTTATCAACTATGTGAGCTTCGTATTCGTCTCTAAAATATCTAAGTCCTGTAAGTACAGGGTTTGGAGCAGTTTGTCCGAGACCGCATAGTGAACCGTCTTTTATACTATTGCCTAATTGTTCAAGTTCATCTAAATCTTCAACTTTTCCTTTACCTTTAGAAATTCTTTCCAGTATTTCAAGCATTCTTTTTGTTCCCACTCTACAGTAAGTGCATTTTCCGCAGGATTCTTTACAGGTAAAATCTAAGAAAAATTTAGCTATATCAACCATGCAGGTAGTCTCATCCATTACTACCATACCCCCGGAACCCATTATAGCTCCTGTGGCATTAATATTTTCATATGTTACCGGAGTATCTAAAAGTTCTGCTGGTATACATCCACCAGAAGGTCCACCCATCTGTACTGCCTTAAATTTCTTATCTTTTTTTATTCCTCCACCTATATCGAATATTACTTCTCTTAAAGTCATACCCATAGGTATTTCTACAAGCCCTCCGTTTTTAATTTTTCCGGAAAGAGCAAAAACCTTAGTTCCTTTACTTTTTTCAGAACCTACAGATGCAAATGCTTCAGCTCCTTTGGATATAATCCATGGCACATTTGCCAGTGTTTCTACGTTGTTTATATTTGTAGGTTCTCTCCAGTATCCCGATTGTGCCGGAAATGGAGGCTTTAATCTAGGCATTCCTCTTTTACCTTCTAATGATTCAATTAATGCAGTTTCTTCACCACATACAAAGGCTCCTGCACCTTTTTTAATTCTTAAATTGAAAGTAAAATCAGTACCTAAAATATTTTTTCCTAAATAGTTATTTTCTTTAGCCTGTGCCATTGCTTTTTCAAGCCTTTCTATTGCTAGGGGATATTCAGCTCTACAGTATATTATACCTTCACTTGCTCCCATGGCATAGCCACCGATAAGCATTCCTTCTATTATTCTATGAGGATCTCCTTCCAGTACACTTCTATCCATAAAAGCTCCTGGATCTCCCTCATCTGCATTACAAACCATATATTTTTGATTTCCCTTAGATTGTAAAGCTGCATTCCATTTAAACCATGTTGGAAAACCTGCTCCACCTCTACCTCTAAGTCCAGAATCCTTTATTTCCTGTATAACATCTTCCTGACTCATTTCTTTTAATACTTTTGTTACCCCCTGATATCCACCTTTTTCTATATATTCTTCGATTTTTTCAGGATTTATAACACCGCAGTTTTCTAATGCTATCTTATGCTGTTTTTTAGTATAATTTGGCGGTTTTTCACTTGTATATATTAGATTGTCTTCTACTACCTTCCCTTCTTTAATATGTTTTTCAATTATTTCTCTAGCTATATCTTCATCTACAAAACCGTAGGAATAAGTTTCATCCTCCGTTACTATATCTACTATAGGTTCGAAAAAACACATCCCTATACATCCTGTTTCTTCTATTTCTACATCCAAATTATATTTCTTTGCTTCATCTTGAAGGGATTTCAAAACTTTTCTGCCACCTGCTGCAATACCGCAGCTTCCTAATCCGACTTTAATTTTCATTAGTATCCCCCTTTACAGCTTGTTTTCTTAAATCTTTAATTACCTTTACCGCCTTACCTGGGGTAAGGTTTCCATAAGCTTCTCCGTTTATCATCATCACCGGTGCTAAACTACAACACCCAAGGCATGCAACATCTTCAATTGTAAATAAACCATCTTCTGAAGTTTCTCCCGGCTCAATGTCTAATTCTTTACAAATTGCCTTTGACACTTCTTTTGAACCATTTACATGGCATGCAGTACCTTGACACTGTAAAACCAGGTATTTTCCTATAGGATTTAATCTAAACTGAGTATAGAAAGTTGCAACTCCATAAATAGTTGCCTTTTTATTATCAGTTTTTTCTGCCAAATAATCCATTCCACTTAATGGTAAATATCCATAAATATCCTGCATCTCCTGAAGTACGTTAATTAAATTTCCTTTTGATTTACCGTATTTCTCAATTACAGGCGTAATAAGTTCTAAATTTACATCTTCATCCCTAAAATTCTTCTTCACTTCTACCCCACTACAATTATCACACATTTTTAAGTAACTCCTTTCTTATTAACAATCTCTTTAATTCTATTATTTTATTTATGCATTGTCAATTATATCGTAGAATTTAAAATCTCTTTGTTACATAATTATCAATATGTTCATTGATTTTTCTCTTCAGTTTTACATAAAAAAAGATACCGAGAAATATCTCGATACCTTTGTTTAAATTTCTACTATCTTACTACTAAAATAGGTTTCTTAATATGATGTACAACTTTATTAGTTACACTGCCCATCATAAATCTTTTTGTTGCACCCATGCCGTGAGTTCTCATAATAACTAAATCGTAATCTTCATTATCAACCTCGTTTAAAATTTCTACAGCAGGATCTCCAACAATTTCTTTGATTTCAGTTTTTATACCTTTATCATTATACAACTTAGCTATATCTTTTAGAGAGTCATTATCTTCTCTAATAGACATTATTTTTTCTACATCAACGTATGTATCGTTTTGCATTTGACTAAATATCATTTTTGAATCGTCAACATAGAATAAGGTGATGATGCTATCAAATTTTTTGGCTATTTCTACTGCTAAATCAATTACTTCATAGTCATCTTGATATCTTTCTACAGGCATTAGAATTTTCTTCATTTCTCTCACCTCTTCTCATTAATCAAAAATTTAACTCTAGGGTGTAAGGACTCATTTCCTTACACCCTTTATATTAGTAGCTATCTAACAACTAAAATTGGCTTTTTAATATGATGTACCACCTTATTAGTTACACTACCCAGCATGAATCTTTTAGTAGCAGTCATACCGTGAGTTCTCATAACTACAAGATCGTAGTCACCTTCATTTGCTTCATTAAGTATTTCACTGGCAGGGTCACCAACTAGCTCTTTTACCTTAACATTAGTAATTCCCTGTTCTTTATATTTACTAATAAGTCTTTCTTGACTTTCCTGTGTATTCTTCTTTTCTGTTATTATTTCTCTATCTATATATGCTTCATACTGAAGTCTGGATACAAGCATTTGTGCATTGTCTACGTGGAACAAGGTTATTTCACTATCAAATTTTTTAGCTATTTCTACTGCTTCCGTTATAACTTCCTGATCATCTGAAAAATTTTCAATTGTAACTAAAATACTTTTCATTATTAACACTCCTTTATTTATTTTTTTGTAAATAGTAATTATTTTCTATTCATTATATATTTACCACTTTTTAATTAAATTATTCGTGATAGTGAAATATTAATTGTGATAAATGTGTCATTATAATCCAATATCTATTATAATTTATCTGATAATTATAAAATTATGTTTTTATTAAAATATATAATATATGTTTAGGCTATTATTACGACTCTAAATCATGATTTTTAGTTTTTTTTATTAATTAAGTAGGTATATAACTTTATTAATATAAGTTTATTTTTTGTTGGCTCATTATAATGTATGTGATTATATATGTGAATATTTAAATTATATTGACTTTTATAATATTCCGAGTGTATAATTACCAAAAGAAACGTTTTCAGGATACAGAATACCGTAAATCGATTGGGAGATATAAGATGAAGGATTTTAAATTAGAAGTTGATAATTATAAAACTGTTCGAGATGCAGTATTTGAAAGTATAAGAAAAGGCATACTAAATGGTTACTTCAAGCCTGGCGAAAGAATTATAGAAAGTCAACTAGCAGAAAAAATGAATGTTAGCAGAACTCCAATTAGAGAAGCTCTAAGAAGATTGGAAGTTGAAAATATGGTGGAAAATCTTCCGAGAAAAGGCATGATAGTATCTACTTTGAATGACTCACAAGTTATAGAGATATTCAACATCCGTGGAGCTCTTGAAGGATTGGCTCTAGATATTGCAATTGATAAGCTTGATGATGAGTTAATAAACAATCTTCAAAAGTGTATAGATAAAATGACTGAAGCAATAATAAAAGATGATATAGAAATGCAAATAGAGTATAACACAAAATTTCATGAACATATTTTATGCAAAACTGATAGTCCTATGTTAGTTAACATGCTGCACAATCTAAAGGAACAAATCCAACGTTACAGATATCAGTCTCTTTCTCTTCAAGGAAGACCTGAAATTTCATTAAATGAACATAAAAATATACTAAAATTTATAAAAGATAAAAATAAAGAAAAAGCAGAAAAGTATATTAAAGATCATATTAAAAAAGCTGGAGAAGCTCTTATCAAAAATCATAATTTAAATAGTTAAAATTTAAAACTTAATATTTTTACTACAGATATTCTCTAAAATTGGTAATTTATTGCCTTTTCGGGATACTGTATCCACAAAATATGAAAGAAGGTGGTATCTAAAACATTATGGTAATTAGTTTTAAAGAGGGTTTAAAAAAAAATTTATGGAGGAAAAAAATGTTGAATAAGAAAAAATTATTAGGTATGTTATTAGTATTTGTATTGATGTTTTCTGTAATTGGAGCTGGATGTTCTGCAGAGGATGATGCATCAAATTATCCTGAAAAACCATTAAACTTTATGGTATGGGGCTCTCCTGGTGGTGGTAGTGATATCTTTGCTAGAACTTTAGGAAAAGCTGCTGAACCATATTTTGGGGAAGCTATGGTAGTAGAAAACAAGCCAGGTGGCGGTGGAGCAACTGCAATGGCTGAAATGTCTCAAAGAGACCCTGATGGATACTCATCATTGGCTGTTACTACAAATTTAGTTCTTACTCCTCTGACAAAAGATACTCCTAACAGTTATGAAGATTTTGATCCGGTTATTATGATTGGAACAGATGCTACCATGATTGTAGCTCAAGCTGGAGGAGAATTTCAAAGTGTTGAAGATGTAATAGAAATTGGAAAAGAAAGAACTCTTAAATGGGGAACTTTTGGAATAGGAACTACAGACCATGTGGCAGCTGCATTATTAGTTGAAATGAGTGGAATCGATGTAGATTTTGTACCATTTGACGGTGGTGGAGAAGCTATGGCTTCCTTATTAGGCGGACACATAGACCTTCTAAACGGTAATCCAAGTGAAGTTGCAACTCAAATAGAAGCTGATCAACTTATAGGTGTTGGAATCTTTAGTGAAGAAAGATTAGAAAAATACAATGAAGTTCCTACATTAAAAGAAAATGGATACGACATTTTAGTTGAAACTTGGAGAGGTATAGTAGTACCAAAGGGAACTCCTCAAGAAATTAAAGACAAGTTATTCGATTCATTTTCTCAAGCTTTAGAAGAAGATGAAATGGTAGAATATTTTGATAAAAATGATATAACTAAAAACGTTAAAAACGGTAGTGAATTCTTAGAATTTATCGAGTCACAACATAATTTCTTCCAAGAAACACTTACTGAAATGGGTATAATTTAATTTTAAAATTAATAAGGTGCGGCTTTTTAAAGCCGCACTATTTAAAGAAAGGTGAAATAAATGGCTGAAAAAATTATGACAGGACTGTTTTTCTTATTTGGATTACTATGGTTCACTGTGTCTTTCAACTTAGCTTCTTCTAATTTCGGAGGAGGTTTAGGACTGGGTCCCGATTTTTTTCCAAGGTTACTTTCAATTTTGATGATGATATTCAGCTTAATTCAATTGGTTAGAACATTTAGAAAAGATAAAGAGGATCAACTTAAACTTAATATTCACGGTTTATCAATTATAATTATTGTATCCTGTATTACTTACCTTTTTGCTATTGATATAATAGGATACTTAGTAAGTACTTTTATATTCTTATCTGTTGTTATTTTTGTAATTAGCAGAAAAAGATCAATAACAGATATAGTTATTGCTTTAGGTATATCTTTAGCTTTATATGGTGTTTTTAATTTAGTTCTAAAAGTTCCACTACCAACTGGGTTTTTAATATAGAAAGACAGAGGTGAAATTATGGATTTAAGTTTATTAATTGATGGATTTCAAGAAGTACTGATACCGATAAATATTTTAATCGTTTTTGGTGGTACATTGATGGGTATGCTTTTTGGAGCTATGCCTGGAATTAATGCATCTATGGGTGTTGCATTACTACTACCTTTAACTTACGGTATGCCACCAATAACAGCTCTTACCATGTTGTTGGGAATATACTGCGGAGCAATATACGGCGGTTCTATTACTGCTATTCTTATAAATACTCCTGGTACGACGGCAGCAGCATGTACAACCCTTGACGGACACCCATTGGCTGCTCAAGGTAAAGCTGGTAAAGCAATAGGTATGGCAACAATCTCTTCTTTTGTAGGAGGAATAATAAGTATAATTATTCTTATTATGTTAGCACCTTTTTTAGCAAGAGTTGCCTTAAGATTTGGACCTCCTGAGTACTTTGCACTTGCAGTATTCGGATTAAGTATTATAACAAGTTTATCAAGTGGCACAATGGTAAAAGGACTAATAGCTGGATTTTTTGGCTTAATGCTTGGAACTGTAGGTATGGACATGATGAATGGAACCCCAAGATATACTTTTGGACAGGTATCACTACTTGATGGCTTTTCATTTATTCCAGTTTTAATAGGTCTGTTCGCAGTATCACAGATACTTATAAATGTTGAAAATTTAGAAAGTTTAAATATGAAAGATAGTAAAATACTGGGACTACTTCCAACTATTAAAGAATTAAAATCAGTAACTCCTACTATTTTAAGATCATCTTTGCTTGGAAGTTTCATAGGTATACTTCCCGGTGCTGGAGCAACAATTTCTTCTTTCATCTGCTACAATGAAGCAAAAAGATGGTCTAAAACTCCTGAGTTGTTTGGAAAAGGTTCACTAGAAGGTGTTGCAGCTCCTGAGGCTGGAAACAATGCAGCTACTGGAGGAGCCATGGTACCACTTCTATCTTTAGGTATACCTGGTTCAGAAACAACTGCTGTACTGCTTGGAGCCTTTATGATTCAAGGTATATCTCCAGGACCACTTTTATTTAGAGATAATATAGGAGTAGCCTACGGTATATTTGCCGGACTAATCCTTGCAAACATTGCCTTTTTAATAATAGGATTATTTGGCGTTAAAGGTTTCGTTAAAGTTTTACAAATACCTACAAGAATTCTAATGCCTCTTATATTAACTTTGGCTTTTGTAGGATCTTACTCAGTAAAAAATAATTTAATCAACGTAGGAATTATGCTAGGGTTTGGTCTAGTTGGATTTTTTATGAAAAAGTTAAAATTCCCTATCACTCCTGTAGTATTGGCTTTAATTTTAGGACCTATGGCTGAAGCTAATTTAAGAAGAGCTTTAATTATGTCTGAAGGTAACTGGTCGATATTTGTTCAAAGACCAATTTCATTAGTGCTTTTAATAATCACAGTTTTATCTTTATTGTATCCAATTATAAGAGATATGATAAAAAAACCAGACCCACAATCTTAATAAAATAAAAAAAATAAATTTTTTAAACATTTCGGGATACAATATCCTGTAACCAAGTTACAATCATTTGTAGCTAATAAAAAATTTCTATAAAAAAAGGAGATTATTATGACGGTAATAAACAAAGACCAATGTATTGGTTGCAAGATTTGCCAAAAGTACTGTACGGTAGACGCAATCCACTATAATGCAGAAGAAAAAAAATGCTATATCGATCAAGATGAATGTGTCGAATGCTATGTATGTGTAAGACAGCAAGTTTGTCCATACGGTGCTATAAAAGTAACTAATTTTAAAGATAATTTTTACAAACAATTCCAGCATGTACTTAGTGATCCTGTTGAAAATCATGGAGTAACTGGAGTTACTGGTAGAGGTACAGAAGAAGTTAAAACAAACGATGTTACTGGAAGAGTTATAAAAGGTGAAATAGGTATCGCTGTAGATATGGGAAGACCTGGAATGGGTGTATACTTAAGAGATGCAGAAAAAGTAGCTGTTGCCTGCGTAAATGCTGGAGTAGAATTAGAACCGGCTGAAAATTCTCCTCTAGCTGCACTAATGCCAGATATTAAAACTGGTAAACTAGAACCTGAATCTCTAGAATATCGATTGCTTTCTGTAATAGTTGAAGGCACATGCAAAGAGGAAGAATTAAAAACTGTATTAGAGGCTCTTAAAAAAGTATCTCAGGAAATAGACACAGTATTTTCCTTAGGACTAATAGCTAGAGTTGATGAAGACGGAGAAACAAAATCATTAGATTGTTTACAAGAGTTGGATATACCTTATCCTCACAGAGGTAAAGTTAATGTTGGTTTAGGTAAACCACTATCACTAAAATAGATAAAGGGAGGAACTAAAATGACACATTCATTACACCGTTCAGGACCTATAGAATCTCAAAAAAAGGATTTTAACTGGTTCATGTACCAAACAAAAGGAGTAAATGATACAAACATTAAGCCTAAAGCTCTAGAGTTTATTGCAGTTGCCGAAGCTTTAGGTTCAGAAAACTGGGGAGATGTAAAATCAGGACCGAAAACTAAATACCCGGTAAAATATATAGAAGATCACGTTACTGATAAATCTAGATTAAGAGGAGTATTTACAAAGCGCGAACAGATTGTTGACTTTATGAAACAGATTAAAGCAAAAGAATTAGGCCTATCTGTAGTAATTACCGGTGTTTTATCCGAGGTCCTTCCAGCATGTAAGGAAGCAGAAATTACTCCCCATTCTATAAACTACTCTTTAGGAGTATGGGGTAAAACTGAAAATTTACCTGATGATACTACCCTTTCTATTACCACAATGTGCGGCCATCATATGATACCTCCAAAATTTGTAGAACATGAAATAGAACAGGTAAAAAAGGGAAAGAAAACTGAAGAAGAAGCAGCTATTGAAATGTGTAACTTCTGCTACTGCGGAATATTTAATCAAGTTAGAGCAACTGATATAATTAAAGATGTTGTAAAAAAAGATAAAGAAGAAAAGTAGTTCCCTCAATTATTATATAAAAAATCCACCGTTATTAAATTCCGGTGGATTTTTGGATTTATTCCAAATCCCATTTCTCTACTATATCATTAATCTCCCTTCGATAAGCTCTATAAAATCCATGTTCTACTTCATAAGTTCTTAAAAGTTCTCCAGTAGAGTATTCATATTCATATATCTCCCCCCAGGCTTCATTGAAACCTGCATCAGATGAGGCTCTTACACTTCCGTGATTGGCAAACAATCTATTTTCTTCCATAAACATATCGTAATTAGAGGTTATAAAAGCATGAGAATTTATAAATCTTCTCTTTTCTTCAATAGTTCTATTTTCTTCATCTATTGCATAATATATAACCGATGATTTTTCTATATCTTTCTTTACTTCGACAGTCATTGTTTTACTTCTTACAACCCTATTGTCAAATATCATTAAATCTAAAGTATCAGGATTATTATCTAAATCTTCTACTTCAAAAGCAGAATGCTGTTCGTAAAACCACTTATCCTCATTATTTAAAGATTTAAGTAAGTACTTTCCATATTCAGTACCTTCCCATATTTCAGGATCTGATATCATCCATATTATTTCTTCAGTATCCATATCAAGTTTAACTACAGAAGATATATCTCTAATTGAAAATATTGCTGTATTTTCTTCATAGTTGTAATCCATAGAGTTCATGTGAGCCCAGTCGTAGTCGTCGTTGTACTCTTCATGTATTATTATATCGTTAAAATCTATTTCCCTTAGTATTTCCCCGGTATCTCTATCTACTTCTACTACCGTATCTTCTACATGATTTCTGAGACTATTTGCTAATATCAGTAGATTTCCATCTGGAGTTTTTTCAATTATTTCGTGATGAACTCCCTCAGGTATATCGTATATTTTATGTAGCCTTCCCATCAAGTCCATTTCGAAAATACCAGTTGCATAATCTCTAAAATCAGTTTCTACCATATTATAGCCTGCCATTATCATGAACCTACCGTTTTCCATAAAAAACATTCCGTGTCCATCGGTTAAAACATCAATGAACCATCTAATATTTCCCGAAGAATCAAAGGCATGGGGTTTCTTAAAGTTTCCTCCAGCTATAAAAGTCATTCCCATTAAAACATTTTCTTCACTGCCTTTAACTTTAATTGAATCCACTAATTCTTCCGGTAATCCTTCAGTTTCTATGGATATTTCATTTTCTTCTACCAAGGTGCCATCTTTTAAAAGTTGAAGTTTTACTTTGTTTTTTCTATCAGCATACAAACCTACTATTGGTACATAATGTTGTTTTGATGTTTCAATAATATATTCAACAGTATCTTCTTCTTTGTCTCCAGGAACTGTAATCTTTACCTCCATATCCTCCTCAGTTTTAAATCCAACTAATGCTGTCAATGGTGAAGATTCGTAAGGATCTATAACTAGATATGGATTATCAAAGGTAAATTCTCCACTTTCTATTTCATTTTTTATTTCATTATCAACTTCTTCATTTTCCAATAAAATAGATTCCTGGATATTTGTATTCTCATCCTCTTGTGATGAACTGCATCCAGAAATCAAAATTAATACAATTATAATCAGAACTGTTGATTTTAGCTTCATTCTCTCTCCCTTTTGTTCTTTTTTTCAAAATAATCTTTTATAAATTTTGCATCTTCTATTTCTAAATCCTTTTCACCAGCCATTGATTCCAGATGATGAGTAAATTCATGCTTTAGTGTACTCATTAGTTTTTTTCTTATTTCCTCTTTGCTTAAATGTCCGTAGACTCTTCTAAAGGAGCCATAGTAAATAGATATATATCTTCCCATTACCCCGCCATGATGGTACTGTCCTAATATATAGAGATTTGTAGCCTCTCTTTTTCTATTTTGTTTGGTTTCAGGAAGAAGAATTATACCTCCGTTTAGTCTTTTGTAAATCTGCTGAGGTAGCTCCTCTGCTATTTCATTAAGTATTTCTTCCATTTCTTTAATTGATATCATAATTACACCTACTATTATTTAAATAAAAATTCCCTCCACTCATCTACTTCTTTTTTTCCCTGTTTATATCCAAGATTATAACTTTGTTCTAATTTTTCATAATCTGTTTCCTTGTAATCTACCGGCATTATCTTAGGATACACTAAATAAGCTTTTCCTTGATTTTCTAATGATTTTAATTTTTCCAAAGTTTTATTGTAAATTATATGTCTTTCTTCCACAACTTTTAAAAGATGTGGATATTTTCTATAAAACATTTTCATAAAAGTCATGTTTTTCTTAGGCTCTTTTACGTATCCTTTCTCTCTTGTGAGGACAACAAAAAACTTGTCAAATCCGTCCTTAATAGCTATATCCAAAGGGATGCCACCTGCTATTCCCCCATCTATATAATATTCATCTTTAAAATATGTTGGAGGCATAAAAAAGGGCATTGATGAGGAGCACCTTACTATCTTCATTAAATCTGAAATGTTTTTTATATCTTCCCTGGAAAAATATATCTCTTTACCTGTCTTTCTATTTAATGCTCCAATCCTTAAGTCGGCAGGATTATTTTGAA
>JBEPWV010000001.1:0-31685 GCA_041642175.1 Clostridia bacterium | reverse complement strand
AAAATTAATATTAAAGACATTACAAACCCAAGTAATATCTTCTTGTTATTCTTCATATTAAACCTCATCAATCAAATTTTACTTCAACATTTTCTCTCGCTTCAGGCTCTTCTTCTAAGTTGAAATATTCAGCTTCAGTGAAATTAAATATTCCAGCAATTAGACTGTTTGGAAATAACTTAATCATCGTATTAAATTTCTGTACGGTGTCATTATAAAACTGTCTTGAAAAAGATATTTTACCTTCTGTATTTGTAAGTTCATCCTGCAAATTTCTAAAATTTGCATCTGCTTTTAATTCAGGATAGCTTTCAGCTACTGCAAATAAAGATTTAAGAGTGTTTGTAAGTTGACTTTCAGCTTGAGCCTGTTCATTCACAGATTGTGCATTTATAGCCTGGGATCTCGCTTGAGTAATTTTTTCAAAAGTTTCCTGCTCGTGTTTAGCATAAGCCTTCACAGTGTTTACAAGATTTGGAATAAGGTCGTATCTTCTTTTTAACTGTACCTCCACCTGCGACCAGGCATTGGCAACTCTTTCCTTAAGGGTTATAAATTTATTATATGCAAAAATCAAATATACTGCTATTACTATTATAATACCAACAAATATAAACATAATTTCCTCCTAGTATAATTATTTATTATATTTTAACATTACTTTAGGTTGTGTACAATCAATGTTTGGTTATATTTTTATTAAGATGGGATTAAAAATAAAGACAGCAGATTTTTGTCTGCTGTCTTTATGAATCTTTAACAAAATTATTTTTGATTAATTAGAATTTTCTAAATTGTTCAATAGATTAAATATTACTTTTATAGCTTCTGCTCTAGTTAAATTGTTTTTAGCTCTGAATGTACCATCTGGATAACCATCTAATAAGCCTTCTTTTACGGCAGCTATAATAGAAGCTTTTGCCCAGGATGATGATTGATTTACATCCCTTAGAGTTGTCTCTTCATCTTGTCCATCTAACTTTAGAGCCCTAGCTATCATAACAGCCATTTGCTCTCTAGTAATAGGATCACTAGGACCGAAGGTGTTTTCATTGTAGCCGGCGATAATATTGTAATATACAGCTGTTGAAATACTATCAGTTGACCATCTATTTAGGGTATCTGCAAATGACATACCTGTCTCAGTTTGTAATCCTAATGCTCTTATTAGTATAGATGCAAATTCTTCTCTTGTGATTTTGTTTTCAGGTTTAAAGGTACCATCTGGATAACCTTTTATTATATTTTTAGATACAACTTCCTTTATATAATCCTTTGACCAGTGGTCTTTTATATCAATAAAAGAAGCTTCTTCACTTTCTGTATCTTCATTATTCTCATCATCTTTAACACCTTCTATTAATAAATCGAAAATCTTACTTCTGTAGTAATTTCTACTGTCCATAAGTTCTATTTTTACTGAAAAACTTCCATTTTCTTCTGAGGTGCCTGAGATTAGGCCTCCTTTATTAATTGAAAGACCTGAAGGAAGTCCTTCTGCTGACCAACTGTATGGAGATATTCCACCTTCAGCTTTTAATTCAACTTTGTATTCTTCGCCTTCAATTCCATCTTTAAGAGTTGTTGTTTCAATTTCAAGACTAGGTAAGGATGGTCTAGGAGATGGAGATGGTTCTTCTGGTGCTATTGTAAAAATACTATTATGAATAGGATATCCTTGGTTTTTTCTTGTATCTATAATCCATTTGTAATAATCAGTTTTTGGTTCAGGTAGATTATTATTTAATTGGGTAACAAAGGTTTCGCTCTTCATGGTAGCAGAAGGATTAGCAAGACCATTTTCGTTGCTTCCATGAACTGAAGGAGTATATCCATGGTATTCAGAAGCAATTATTTCGGCATCTGCATTCCAATAAGTATTCATAAAAGAAGTTCCTTGATAGCTCCGTCCGTAAAAACCGCCTAAATATCCCCAGGCGCTACCTGAAACATTACCTGTAGCATAGGAATTTTCAATAATACTTGTACCGCTCCAGGAAACAGTATAACCGATGAATCCACCTGCATGAGAGTATGCTCCTCCAACAACGTCACCAGTTGCATAACAGTTATAAATATTACCACTATCATTATATCCAACAAATCCTCCTATAGAATTTCTATCACTTGTCAAATCTACATCACTGTATGAATTATATATACTTCCAGCATTTCGACCTACTAGTCCTCCAATACTAGAATATGAAGTGATTTCTCCTGAAGTACCACAATGATTTATATTTCCACCATTATTATATCCTGCTAACATACCAGTGCCCATGGTAGTATTAGAATATATTGTTGAATCTAGTACTTTTAAATTTTCTATTAATGAATTTGACCCAATTACTCCAAACAAACCTGAAGCATAATATGAGGAGTTAAAATCAGTTGTACTACCTATTGTTAGACCTTCTATACAATTATTATTTCCATCGAAAAATCCATTAAAATAATTTGCTTCAATATTTCCAATAGGTACCCATTCTTTTCCTGAAAGATTTATATCTCCAGATAGTTTAAAATATTTATCTGTATACTTATTTCCGTTGTTTACATTATATGCAAGTTGAGCCAATTGATTAGCAGTGGATATCTCGTAAGCTGTTTCTTCTGATGAACCATCTCCACCAGCAAAAGGATACATATCAGTAGACTCTATCTCTATGCCCCAAACAGCTGGATATGAAACCCAAACAGTACTGTTGCCGTCTGTGTATGTAAAATAACCTACTTTAGTAGTTGGAGTGAAATAATTATCTATATTGTAAGTGGTAGGACTACTACCAAACTCTATAAAGGTTTCAGCAACTATTTCACCATCGATTGTAACAGAAGGTTTATTTTCCAAATTATGCCAAGCCCATACTCCAGTGCCACTTTCTGATATTACATTTCCTTTAATTCTTACATTGGAATTATAAGTAGTATAAACTCCATCTCCATCATTTCCTCTTGACTCTGAGTTTCCTATAATCAAAGCTTCTGCTCCAGCTCCAGCGAAAGTTCCTCTACTGTAATCTCCATAGCTTATAGCACTACCAGAAACACTAATAAATGAATTCTCTTGAGTTGAATACGCTCCGTAGGAATTATTTCCTGAAGACGTTGTATTGCCTCCGATATAAACTTGAGCTCCACTCAGAGCTCTAGCGCCAGCTGATACTCCAACAGCATCACCCTTAACTAAAACGGTAGAATTATTAGCATCTACACCGTAAACGCCCTCAACATTACCATAAACGGTAATATTTGAATTATCATATAATTGTACAGCTGCACTATTTAAAGATTTAACATTATTATAAACTACTGCAGAAGAGTTAATACCTGTAGCAAATATTCCTAAACGTTTGGTTCCGGAAGTTTCAACATTATTTAAAACAGTTGCCGCTCCATCCGAAACATATATACCATAAGCAGGATAGCCACTATTACCTGTAGAAGTGACATTAGTAACTGTTATTTTACCTCCATTTTTAATAGTTACAGTACCTCTAAGATCATAATATCCAGTTGTCCCTAAATTAGTTCCTACTACATTAAATTCACCTTCTCCTACTAAATCGATTTCTCCACCTGAACTAACTTCAACCGTAGTATCACCAGTATTAGATAAATTGAGATTAAACCCATTTAAATTGAAGGTGATTTTATTGCCGGTGATTGTAATTTTACCAGTGTGATTAACGTTTTTTAATAAAGTAATAGTATCGCCATCAACTGAAGCGGTTAAAGCATCTGCAAATAATAAATATTCTGTTTCATCAATTTTACATTCAGGATCACTTATACCAAAACCTTCTAAACCTATCCCCCCAAACATTGAAAAAATCATTATGACCGTTAATAACCAACTTAAAATTTTCTTATACATTCCTTAATCCTCCTCATAGATTATATTTTTGTTAATATTTTCTTTCAAAAGTTTGAAAATTTTTTGAATATTCTGTATGTCTAGTAATCTACCTGTAATTCCACCTTCCTTTAAATTAAAATCTAAATGTAATTCATCTTTTTTTCTCAAAGAGACTGATAAAATTTCATCTTCTTTGAGAAAAATTTTTTTGGAATCATTATTTTCAGGGATTAATTCTACAAGACTCTTTTTAACTACTAATTGATATTTAGTTGTCTTAAAAAATCCTGTTTTAACTTTTATATAGTACTTCACCTCCATAAACACCACCTCATTATTGATTATACAACTTTTGAAATCTAAAAAGGTACATATATGCTATTTGTCATTGACAATACTTTGGCATGATTTGTGACAAAAATATTGTGCTTAAATATATACTTTGATATAATCTTATTCATGGGGGTGTTGGAATGAATTTTAATGAAAAACTTGATTTTTTAATGAATTTAACAAAGACAAAAAATAGTGATTTAGCTATGTATACTTCACTGGATTCTTCTTATATAAGTAGACTTAGACGGGGTAAAAGAAATTTAGCAAAGAGTGAAAACTATGTAAAATATATGGCAGACTACTTTATAAAACATATTACAGAGAGTTATCAAAGAAAAGCGATTTTGGAGGTTTTAAAAAGTAGTGGGTTTATTAACAATGGAAGCAAAGACACATCTCAAATCTTGTACGAATGGCTTACAGATGAAAAGGAAGGTGAAAGCAAAGCAATTGAAGGATTTCTAGAAGGATTTTCAAATTTTCAATTTAAAAAAACAGATAGTTGGGGAACTAATGTTAACAGTAATAATATTATTAAAAAGGATGTAAAGATGTACAAGGGGATAGAGGGAAAAAGAGAAGGAGTTTCAGATTTTTTATCTCTTGTTTTAGAAGAAAACCAACCTCAAACTCTTTTGCTTTTTAGTGATGAAAGTATGGAATGGTTGACGGGAAACTCAGCTTTTAGAGATAAATGGAAAAAACTCATGATACAAGTTATTTTAAAGGGAAACAAAATTAAAATAATACACACAGTAAGTAGAAATCTCTATGAAATGTTAGCATCTATATCGGAATGGATGCCTTTGTATATGACAGGAGCTATAGAGCCATATTATTACCCGAGAAAAAGAGATGGAATTTTTAAAAGAACTATGTTTGTAGCACCTAATACAGCAACCCTTACAGCATCAGGAGTTGGAAATATGGAAGACAGTACAATCAACTATTTGGTTCAAAATATTAAAGCTGTGAAGGGAATAGAAATAGAATTTAATAATTACTTGAGATTATGCAAGCCTTTAATGAAAATTTTCAATAAAAACAGTAGAGAAGAGTACTTATCAACACTTTCCGAATTTGAGAAGGAACAGGGAGATGTAGTGCTTAAGACTAAGCCTCTCTCTTTAACAACGATGCCTCTAAATACAGCTAATAAAATAATAAATAGAATTAATTATGATAAAAAAATTGAATTAAAAGAATACATAAAAAAGAGAAAGAAGATTTTTGAAGAAAATCTAAATAATTGTAAGTTTGAGGATATAATATCTATACCTGAAATTGAAGATGTAAAGTTTGAAAATGTTATGATTAATTTTTCGAACATATTAGGATTGGAACCTGTTTATTATAAAAAAAATGAATTACTTGAACATTTGGAAAATATCAAAAAAATAAATGAAAAGTACGAAAACTACAATTTGATTTTAGAGAAGAAAGACGAAAAAAAAGAATATTGCATATACTGCAAAGAAGATGTTGGAGTGATTGTATCTAAGAATGAAGAACCTTTTATGATATTTGCAATAAACGAAGCAAATATGACTGCAGCTTTTTGGGATTTTTTAAAAGGAGAAGTTGAAAATCAAAATCATATAAAAAATAATGCATCTGAAAAAATAAGTGAGTATATAGAAAAAATCAAGCAAATTTAATTGCTTGATTTTTTCATGAAAAATGCTTTGTTGTCTTTAGCTCGCATTGTAGCTAAAATTCCATCTAAATGATCGTATTCATGTTGGAGTAGTTCAGATAAATCTCCTTTTAATTTCATTTCTTGATCTATCCAATTTAAGTCTTTGTATTCTATGATGGCTCTTTTATATCTTCTCACCTTAACAAATAGATTGGGAAATGACATACAATCATCCATTACTTCCATCATTTCTTCATCTGGAAAAATAAGTTTTGGGTTTATAAAGACAGTTGGGTTGTCAATGAACATATAAATAATCCTTTTTTTAACTCCTATTTGCGGTGCTGCAATTGCTCTTCCCGCACCGTATTTATTTCTAAAATCTATCAAAGTATCATGAAGATTATTTACAATAACTTCAACTTCTGTTAATTCATCTTTTTGTACAGATTCACTTATTCCGTAAAGTTCTGGATTTCCTAATAACAGTATTTCTTTTTTCATTTTTCTCACCTTTATTATAATTTTGGAATTGGTATTTTGTTTATTCCACCCGGTGTTAACTTGCTTTTGAAATCATTAAGATATGGAACTTCTTCTCTAGCCCATTTAAGCATTTCATCATCTACTATATGAATAATAACCTCTTCTTTAGTTTCAGAAGCTTCAACTAAAACATCTCCTAAAGGACTTACTAGTTTGCTTTTACCGCAGCTGTTGCTACCGACGTTATTAACACCAAATATAAATACAGTGTTATCTAAGGCTCTAGCTGGAAGCTGTATATCCCATCTATGAGATGATGCTACACTCCATACTGACGGACAAACTATCATATCTGCATCCTGCAAAGCCAAAAGTCTGCTTGTTTCCGGGAACTCTATCTCATAACATATTAATATCCCAACTTTACCAACTTTTATATCAAAAACAGGATATTCGATATTTCCTGACTTAAAGATATTATTCTCTCTACCCCACAGCACACTTTTCCTTACTACGCCTCTTAATTCGCCAGTAGTATCTATAACAGCAGCAGATATATAAAGATCATTGACATTAGTTTTTTCAATAAAAGGGCAGATTATAGAAGCATTAGCTCTTTTAGCTTCTTCTCTTATAGCGGTTACTGTTGGTCCTTTTCTATCTTCTCCTAATTTCAAAAAAGCCTCTTTGCTTAGATGATAGCCTGTAGTCCACATTTCAGGTAATACTATTAGATCAACTTCTTCTTTTGCAGCTTCTCTAATAAATTTAATGCCTCTTTTTAAGTTTGCATTTACGTTATTCATTATAGGTCTCATCTGGATTCCGGCAACTTGATACATAGAAATCCTCCTTTCTATATTGCAATTTAATTTATATATAGCTAAATCTTATCATTTAGATCTGATACTTTCAAGAAAAGGAAAACCCTCAGCAAAATAATTGCTGAGGGCAAGGGATAATTTATATGAGTAGTGAAGATTAAACTGTTGTCCAACCTCCATCTATTTGAATAAGTTGTCCTGTAGTATAACTTGAAGCGTCAGATGCTAAGTACACGATAATGCCATCCAACTCTCCATCTTTACCTGTTCTTTTCATAGGACAAAAAGTCTTAATAGCTTGCAAAAACTCTTCATCTTCCAATACATCTTTTGTCATTTCACTTGGGAAATAACCCGGGCCTACTGCATTTACAGTTATATTATACTCAGCCCATTCATTAGCCAAAGCTCTTGTCATCATTTCCACAGCTCCTTTAGTAGTGCAGTAAGCACTTATAGGGGATCCTAGCATAGCTACCGTACTGTGTATTGAACCAATGTTTATAATTCTTCCATATTTCTTCTCAAGCATTACCTTGTCTACGACTTCTCTTGCAAAATAGTAAACTCCGTTTACATTTACATCCATCATTTTTTCCCATGTTTCATCTGATTGAGTATGGGCAGGTTCCATAAGTCCCAGACCAGCATTATTTACTAATATATCTATAGTACCGAAATGTTTAATAATTTCATCAACGGCATTAGCTATATCATCAGTTTTGCTTACATCACATCTAACGGCTATACTGTTTACACCAATGTCCTTTAATTCATCTCTAACTTTTTCTAATTTCTCTATTCTTCTCGCAACAACAGCGACATCAGCACCTTGTCTAGCAAGTGCTTTTGCAAATTGAACTCCAAGTCCTGAAGACCCACCTGTTACTACTGCTTTTTTTCCTTTTAAATCAAATAAATTTGTCATTTTAATATCTCCTTTCTAGTTTAGATATTATTTATCGTTAAATTATTAACATAATAACAAAGAATTATTTCCATGTCAACAATAAATACTATAAATTTTCCAATAAAAAATTTTAATTAAGT
Organism: Clostridia bacterium; assembly: GCA_041642175.1. Classification (GTDB taxonomy): domain Bacteria; phylum Bacillota; class Clostridia; order Tissierellales; family Dethiosulfatibacteraceae; genus UBA8670. The sequence goes on along the minus strand of JBEPWV010000001.1, from coordinate 23,491 downwards.
TGTATGCAAGGGAGTGAAAGGCTTGATTATTATGCATTAAATTAAATTAACATGTTTAAATAAAAAAATCAGGATTAAAACTATAATTGTTAAATATATAACAATTATAGTAGATTGAAATTTATAATCTTGTTAAACTAATATTTATCCTTCATAAACTTTAAATAAAATGGTAATATGAAATTATAAAATATGAGGAATTATAAATATTTATATTTGAGAAGGAGAGAATCAGATGAAAAAGCTCGTTATAATCTCTGTGCTTTTAATATTTATTTTATCCGGTTGTAATACAGATAAATATGGAGATACAGCTCTAAAGTTAGAAGAACAGTTGATAAAGGTAGACATAACAGATATTGCTCATGAAAATGCAGAAGAAATAATGAAACTAAAAGGAAATGATGATCTATTTGTAATGATAAGAGGCAGCTGCTGAGGAGATAGAGCCTTTGGCATTGTTCTGGATGAACAACAAGCAACTGATCATTATATATATGAAGTTGAAGGAAAATATATTGCTATACCAAAAGGGACTGAAGATTTTGTTAAAGAACTAGAAATAGATTATGAAAAAACAAAGCTTTATGAATCATTGGTGGTAAATACAAAATATAAATAAATAAAGATTAAATCAAAAGGATTTAAAATCAATAATTGAAATCATAGAAAAAGCTCTGACCTTTTTCGGTTATTAGTTGAAATTTTGAAGATGTATCAATACCCATCCAGTCTTCATCAAGGTTTCTCAATGAAGATAATGAATCTCTAAAATGCATGGGTATTATAACCTGTGCATTTATTTTATTTGCAAAATACTTAACACCTAGGTCATAGTTTTCTTCTAATCTTGGATCAACCGGAACAAAAGCAATATTTATTTTATTTCCTTTTAATTTTTCGATTTTTTCTTTATAAGATACTTCCTCATGGTGCTGAGCATCTTTTGAGTCGCTATTCCATTTCCACCAGTTAAGATCTCCACTGTGAAATAATATTAATTCATCAACATAAATTAGAAAAGAAACTCCTTTATCAGTTGAACCGAAAGTTTCAACTTGAAATGTCTTATCTATGTGATATCTTTTATCTTCAATTACATAATCAGGATTTATTTCTCTCGGTGCATTGATATCATCGTGAAGGACATATCTAACATTATATTCTTCATTCCAATCATATATTCTTTTAGTGTAATGATCGGCGTGATTGTGGGAAACCAATACGTAAATATTTTTATCATCGTACTTTTTTAAATCAATAGGATTTTGGCTGGAATAATAATCGATTATAATAAATGTATTTTTTGTTTCAATAGTAAATCCGCTATTATATAAATACCTTACTTCACATTGCTTTTTTTTCATTTTCATAATAACACCAACTTTTTTATATTTACTTTATTATATTCAAAAAAAACCGATAGGTCAAAAATTTTTCAAAACAAACTTCACATACTTGGAAAATGTTTTCATAAGTGCTATAATAAATATGTTATTAAATTAACAAAGACATCTTGCAATAATAATCATACTACATTTATATTCATTAATAACTCATCGATATGACAAATCACACAATTTAAAAACCTAAATGAATTACTTAATATAAAAAACCAAATAAAATTTAAAAAGGAGTGGATTGTTATGGTTGAAAAAACCAAAACATGCAAATGTGCTGAAGAGACCGATGAAGAGAAACTTTCGAGAATTACGGAAATCATTGAAGAGTATAAGGACAAGGAAGGAAGCCTTATACAAATACTTCATATGGCTCAGGGAATATACGGACATTTGCCTATTGAAGTACAGAAACACATATCTAAAAAGACTGATATTCCTTTATCAAAGATTAGTGGTGTAGTAACATTTTATTCATTTTTTTCAATCACACCGAGAGGAGAATATACTATCAGAGTTTGCTTAGGTACGGCATGCTATGTAAGAGGAGGAAAGAAAATATTAGAAAAGTTTAAAGAACTTCTCGATATAGATGTTGGAGAAACCACAGAGGATAGAATGTTTACTTTAGAGGTTATGAGATGTATAGGAGCCTGCGGATTGGCCCCGGCAATAACTATTAATGATAAAGTATATAAAATGGTAAATCCTGATAAAATCGATTCTATTTTATCTGAATACTACAATGATTAAATTGAGAGGTGATAATTAATGAAAGAATCAACATATGTCCATAAACCAGAAGATTTAGACCAAATTAAATCAAAACATAATAAAAACATGTCTACATATGATTATGAAGCACTTGTTTGCTCAGGAGCAGGATGTATTTCCTCTGATTGCGGCAAAGTTATGGATTCTCTAGTAAAAAGTCTTGAAGATAATAACCTATCTAACAAGGTGGTAGTTAAACAAACAGGATGTATGGGTACCTGTGATATAGGACCTGTTATTATAGTTATGCCGGGAGGAGTTTTTTATACAAAGTTAGATCCTGAGGATATTCCTGATATCGTTAAAAGTCACTTTATAGAAGGGAATATATTAGAGAGAAAAACCTTTTACGATAAAATTAACAAAAAACATGTTCCTTATATAAAGGATATCGATTATTTTAATAAGCAGATAAAATTAACTCTTAAAAACTGTGGAAGCATAGATTACTCTTCCCTTGAAGAATATATTTCCCGAGATGGATTTAAAGGTGCAGCCAAGGCCTTAAAGGAAATGTCTCCTGAAGATGTTGTTGAGGAATTAAAAGATTCAGGCTTAAGAGGTAGAGGTGGAGGAGGATTTCCAACTGGAGTGAAATGGGAAGCAGGTTTAAGAGCAGAAGGTAAAGAAAAATATCTTGTTTGCAATGCTGATGAAGGAGATCCGGGAGCTTTTATGGATAGAAGCTTATTAGAAGGAGATCCTTACGGAGTTATAGAAGGAATGATTATCGGTGGATACGCTATAGGAGCAAGCAAAGGATATGTATACGTAAGAGCCGAATATCCTATAGCAGTTGAAAGATTACAAGATGCCATAAAAAAATCTAGGGAAGCCAAAATACTTGGAAAGAATATATTTGGAAGTGATTTTGACTTTGATTTAGAAATAAGAATAGGTGCCGGTGCTTTTGTATGTGGAGAAGAAACTGCACTTATGGAATCTATAGAAGGAGAAAGAGGAGAACCTAGACAGAAACCTCCATTTCCTTTCCAAAGAGGTTTGTTTGATAAACCTACTATAATAAATAATGTTGAAACCTTCGCGAATGTACCTCAGATACTTAGAGAAGGAAGCACCTGGTATAAAAGGTACGGTACAGAAGGAAATACAGGAACTAAAGTATTTGCATTAGCTGGAGCTATAAACAATACAGGAATAGTTGAAGTACCTATGGGAACGCCGTTAGGAGATATAATTTTTGATATAGGTGGAGGAATTCCTAGAAATAAAACCTTCAAGGCAGCCCAAACAGGAGGACCTTCCGGTGGATGCATCACAAGTGAAAACCTAAATACACCGGTGGACTACGATTCTCTTAAAAAACTTGGTGCTATAATGGGTTCAGGTGGTTTGATAAGCATGGATGAAGATACCTGTATGGTTGATATGGCAAGATTTTTTATGGAATTTGTCCAGGAAGAATCCTGCGGTAAATGCGTACCTTGTAGAGTTGGAACTAAAAGAATGCTTGAAATTCTTGAGAGAATAACTGAAGGTGAAGGTAAAGAAGGAGACATTGAACTTCTAATAGAATTAGGAGAAACAATTCAAGAGACAGCTGTATGTGGTTTAGGGCAAACTGCACCTAATCCCGTATTAAGTATGATAGAAAACTTTAGAGAAGAATATGAAGAACATATAAAATATAAATACTGCAAAGCAGGAGTTTGTGCTGAATTATTCATTTCTCCTTGTGAAAATGCCTGTCCTGCAGGGGTTAATGTACCTGGATATATATCCTTAATTGCAGAAGGTCGATTTAGAGATGCCTATAATTTAGTAAGAAAGGATAATCCTTTTCCAGCTATATGTGGAAGAGTATGTACTCATCCTTGTGAAAGTAAATGTAGAAGAGCACAACTTGATGAACCTTTAGCTGTAGCAGATTTAAAAAGATTTGTGTCAGATTATGTCATGAAACATGAGGAACCATATATGGATCTTGTTTTTCCAAAAAAAGATAAGAGCATCGGTATAATTGGAGCAGGACCTTCAGGCTTAACCTGCGGATACTACCTTTCTAGATTGGGATATGAGGTTGAAGTATTCGAATCCCAACCTATTGAAGGAGGAGTACTGGCTTTCGGCATACCGGAATACAGATTGCCAAACGATATACTAGAACACGAAGTAAATCTTATAAAACAGGTAGGAGTTAAAGTACACCTTAACACAGAAGTAGGTAGAGATATAGAATTTGAAGAAATAAAAGATAAATTTGATGCTGTATACATAGCAACAGGAACACAGTTTTCAAATAGAATTGGAATACCAGGAGAAGAATTAAAAAATGTATATCATGGACTGGACTTTTTAAAAGATGTAAACCTTGAAAAAAATGTAAAGGTGGGTAAAAAAGTCTTGGTTATTGGTGGAGGAAATACAGCTATTGACGCGGCAAGAACTTCAGTAAGACTTGGGGCAGAAAAAGTAACAATACTATACAGAAGGACTAAAGAGGATATGCCCGCTGATGATAGAGAAATAAAAGAAGCTGTAGAAGAAGGAATTGAAATAATGGAATTAGTATCGCCAAAAAGTTTCCAAGGAAGTGATAAAGTAGATTCTATAATTTGTCAAAGAATGAAACTTAATAAATTTGATAGCAGTGGAAGAAGAAGACCGGAAATAATTGAAGGTTCTGAATTCATTATTGAAGCTGACATGGTTATACCGGCAGTAAGTCAATCTTCAGATTTACCATTTATTGATAAAGATGAAGTTGAAATTACAAAGTGGGGAACCTTCGTAACAGATAGAGATACCTTTATGACTAAACTTGATGGAGTATTTGCCGGTGGAGATGTAGCTAGAGGTTCAGATACAGCAATTACAGCAATAGCAGACGGGAAGGATGCAGCTGAGGCGATAGACAAATATTTAGGTGGAAGCGGAGAGCTAAACACTGGAGAAGATATTGAAATTCCTAAACCAACAGATGAAAAAGAAATAGTTGAACATGAAAGATTTTCTATGAAATTCTTAGATCCTCAAAAGAGAACTGATAACTTTGATGAAGTTGCTGTAGGATTTCATAAATTAAACGCTATTGCTGAAGCTATGAGATGTCTAAGATGCGATAGGAGGATATAGATATGGTAAATTTAAAAATAAATAATAAAGAAATTAGCTGTAAGGAAAGTTTGACTATAATAGAAGCAGCAAAAGAAAACAACATCTTAATTCCTAATCTTTGCTATCTTGAAGATATACATAAAGTAGGTTCCTGTAGAATGTGTGTTGTGGAAGTGGAAGGAGAGAAAAACCTTCAAGCTTCCTGCATGGTTCCTGTAAGGGAAGGCATGGTTGTAAAAACAAACACTCAAAGAGTTAAGAGGGCAAGGAAAGTCGTATATGAACTTATGCTTTCAGATCATCCAAGTGATTGTTTAAGCTGCAGTAGAAATCAAAATTGCGAATTTCAAGAGTTAGGAGAAATGCTCAAAGTTGATGAATCTAGATTTGAAGGAGAAGTATCAAAACCTTTCCTAGATGAATCTTCTCCATCCATCGTCAGAGATGCTTCAAAATGTATACTCTGTAGAAGGTGTGTTACTGTATGTAATGAACTACAGGAGTTAGGTATTATCAATCCTCAAAATAGGGGATTTAAAACGGAAATAGGACCAGCTTTGGAATTACCATTAAATAGTGTGAATTGCAGTAACTGTGGGCAGTGTACAATAGTTTGTCCTGTAGGAGCCTTATATGAAAAAGATGCAACAAAGCCTGTATGGGATGCGATATTTGATGATAATAAAAGAGTCATTATACAAACAGCACCGGCAATAAGGGCAGCATTAGGAGAAGAATTTGGTTATGAAGCAGGCACATCGGTAACAGGTAAAATGGTATCAGCATTAAGAGATATTGGATTTGATGATATATTTGATACTAATTTTACTGCTGATTTAACTATAATAGAAGAAGGTTATGAGTTCCTAGAAAGAGTTAAGAATGCTTTAACAGGGAAAGATTCAGTCTTACCTATGATTACAAGCTGCAGCCCAGGATGGATAAAATACGTAGAACACGATTTTCCTAAGGCACTGGATCATGTATCAAGTTGTAAATCCCCGCATATGATGTTGGGAGCTTTAGCCAAAACCTACTACACTGAAAAAGTAAATATAAAACCTGAAGATGTATTTGTTGTATCTGTAATGCCTTGTACAGCTAAAAAGTTTGAAATATCAAGACCAGAAATGATGAATAACGGATTACAAAATGTAGATGCTGTACTAACAACAAGAGAACTTGCCAGTATGATAAAAGAAGCAGGTATAGACTTTAAAACTTTACCGGATAATAAATTTGACGACCCTCTAGGGTTGTCTACTGGAGCAGCAGATATATTTGCAACAACCGGTGGAGTGATGGAAGCAGCATTAAGAACTGTTTATGAAGTAGTTACTGGTAGAGAAGTACCCTTTGATAAACTTAGAGTAGAGCCAATAAGAGGATTAGAAAAGATAAAAACAGCTGATATAAAAATAGAAAATCCTTTAGAAGATTATAAGTTTTTAGATGGTGTAACAGTAAAAGTAGCAGTTACCAGCGGATTGTCGGGAGCGAAACAACTGATGAAAGAAATATCTGAAGGTAATTCGCCATATCACTTTATAGAAATTATGGGATGTCCTGGCGGATGTATAAGCGGTGGAGGACAACCGAGATCTTCTGATAAAGACACTATACAGAAGAGAATTCAAGCTATATGGAGAGAAGATGAAGGTAAAGAATACAGAAAATCTCACGAAAATCCAGCTATTAAAAAAATATATGAAGACTACTTAGATAAACCACTAGGACATAAATCACATGAATTACTCCATACAAAGTATACTCAAAGAGGAGTCTTCAACGAATACATTAAAAAATAATTACTGTAAAATCCTGATGAAAATCAGGATTTTATTTTTGTTGAAAATACTATATAATATAATTTGTCTAAGAAAAACAATAGCAAAGGATGAATAAATTGAAGATAGTATGTATAGGAGATAGTTTAACCTACGGATATAGAGTCAGAAGAGATAAAACTTGGATAAACTTATCTCAAGATGAATTGAAAATTAAAATTGAAAATAAAGGTATAAGTGGAGATACTACCGGTGGTATGTTAGCAAGATTTAGAGAAGATGTAATTTCAAAGAAACCAAAAATAGTTTTTATAATGGGTGGAAGCAACGATATAATAACCGGAGCCAATCTTGGAGTGCCTCAGTCGAATATTATGGCTATGGTACATCAAGCTAGAGGAAATATGATAACCCCTATATTAGGATTACCTACAAAGATAGATGTAGATGAAGTAATAGATGAATGGTCTTCTTTTGCAGACTATGAATGTATATCTAAAAAGATTGAAAAGTATAATAACTGGCTAAAGAGATTTTCCAAGGCTTTTGAAATAGATTACATTGACTTTAATACTTCAATTAATAAACTTTCCGATAAAGAATTTCACAGCATATATCTTGATGGTCTTCATTTTAACCCTAAGGGTCATGAATTGATGGCTAAGATTTTTGTTGAAAAAATTAAAGCTTATCTTTAATTTAATGTAATAAGTTCTTCTTAGAGTATATAATGAGCTGAGATGGGTATATATTCAAATACATAAATGAATACTATGCTATATAAATTCAGATATAGGAGAAAGAACATGGTTATATTAAAAAAAGAATACATAAATGTTTTAATAGTGATCGTAGTAATACTATTAGGATATTTAATATTTTTAGGAAATAGAAGCAATGTAGAAGAGAATGAACTAGTAGGAGAAGAAACAGATCAAGAATTAGGAAAGGAAGTTGATGTTATGCCAAATTATGAGAAGGGTAAATTTAAAGAAATATACTTAGCAGGAGGATGTTTTTGGGGAGTAGAAGCATATTTTGACAAAATTATAGGAGTTGAATTTACAGAAGTAGGCTATGCTAACGGTAAATCTGAAGAAACCAGCTATCAAGAGATTGACTCCACAGGACATACTGAAACTGTCAGAGTTGTTTATGACCCGGATGTTGTAGAACTTGATAATATTCTAGAGTACTATTTTAGAATTATTGACCCTACAATTTTAAATAGACAGGGTAATGATATTGGAACTCAGTACAGAACTGGGATATACTATGAAGATGAAGAGGACAGGGAAGTTATAGAAAATTATATAGAAAAGATAAGTCCTAATTACGACAGTGAGATTGTAACTGAGGTAGAGCCTTTGAAGAACTTTGTTATTGGGGAAGAATATCATCAAGACTATCTAGAAAAAAATCCAAATGGATACTGTCATATTAATTTAAGTGACATACCTAATAGAAAACCGGAAATCAATCCAAAGAATTATGAAAAACCTTCAGATGAAGAAATCAAAGAAATGCTTACAGATGAACAATATGAAATCACACAGGGTAAGGGAACAGAACCACCTTTTGATAATGAATACAATGATAATAAAGAAAAAGGTATATATGTTGATATAGTAACGGGACAACCACTTTTTAGCTCTAAAGATAAGTATAATTCTAGAAGCGGGTGGCCTAGTTTTACAAAACCTATAGACAAAAATCTTTTGAAATATGTTGAAGATGCATCTCAAGGAATGAAAAGAGTAGAAGTTTTAAGTATCAGCGGAGATACACATTTAGGTCATGTATTTGATGATGGTCCAGAGGAAGAAGGAGGACTAAGATACTGCATGAACAGCGGATCTCTTAAATTTATTCCTCTAGAGGAAATGGATGAAGAAGGGTATGGAGAATTAAAAGTATATGTAGAATAAAAAAATAGATAGCTAGAGGCAAAACCTCTAGCTATAATTTTATTTTTAATTTATTTAAAATACTTCTGTTATAATTGCTTAAACTCTGTTATAATTAAAAGTCGCTTATTTAGAAGAATGTATTTTAGATAATATAGATAATCAATAAATAAATGAAATAAATGGAAGGAAGTAATTATTTAAATGGAAAAAATCAAATTTTCACAGTTACAAATATCAAAGGAAATATTAAAAGGTGTTGAGGATATGGGGTTTGAAGAAGCTACAGCAATTCAAACAAAAAGTATCCCACTTATCATGGAAGGTAAAGATGTAATCGGACACTCCCAGACGGGAACAGGAAAGACTGCAGCTTTTGGAATCCCAGCTCTTGAATCTATAGATGAGAATATAGAGAACATGCAGGTTTTAGTTTTATGTCCAACTAGAGAACTTGCAATACAGGCAAGTGATGAGATTAATAAGTATGGAAAATACAAAAAAGGTATTAAGGCTATGCCTATCTACGGAGGACAGCCTATAATTAGGCAAATAAAGGCATTAAAAAGAAAACCTCAAATTATAGTAGGAACTCCAGGAAGAATAATGGATCATATGAGAAGACATACTCTTAAAATGGAAGATCTAAAAATGATGGTTCTCGACGAAGCAGACGAAATGCTAAACATGGGTTTTAGAGAAGATATCGAAACTATTCTAAAAGATGTACCACAGAAGAGACAAACTGTTCTTTTCTCAGCAACTATGTCTAAAGAAATTCTAAAAATCACAAAAATATACCAAAATAATCCGGAATTAGTAAAAGTAGTACATAAAAAGCTTACTGTGCCCAGTGTGGAGCAGTATTATTTTGAAGTTAGAAATAACATGAAACTAGATGTTTTGAGCAGACTAATAGATATGCATAATCCGAAATTAGCATTAGTATTTTGTAATACTAAAAGAAAAGTAGACGAATTAGCAGGACAGATGCAGTCAAGAGGATATTCAGCTGAGGGTCTTCACGGAGATATGAGACAGACTACAAGAACAAGAGTTATGAATGCATTTAGGAAAGGTGTTATAGATGTTCTTATAGCTACAGATGTAGCAGCTAGAGGAATTGACGTAGATGATATAGAAGCAGTTTTCAACTTTGATGTACCTCAAGATGAGGAATACTATGTACATAGAATTGGTAGAACAGGTAGAGTTGGAAGAGTAGGTAAGGCTTTCACCTTTGTATCAGGAAGAAAAGAAATATATTCTTTAAAAGGTATACAAAAATATACAAATACAAAAATTCATCTTCAGCAAATACCAACAGCTAAAGATATAGAAGAATTAAGAATTAGAGACTTTAAGAAAGAAATAAAAAAAGCAGTAAAAAAAGAAGATCTAAGAAAGTATCTAGATATAGTTGATCAAATAATGGATGATGATATTACATCAGTAGATATAGCAGCAGCTATGATTAAGATGTATGTAGATAAAGATGAAGAAGTAAAAGAGCAAGAAGAATCATCAGATGTATTTGGCGATACAGGAGCAGAGCCGGGAATGGTAAGACTATTTATTAATGTTGGTAAAAAAGATAGTGTAAGACCTGGAGACATTGTAGGAGCTATAGCAGGGGAAACTAAAATGTCAGGAAAACTTATTGGTACAGTAGATATTTTTGATAAGTATACTTTCGTAGAAGTTCCTAGAGAAAATGCACGAGAAGTACTTACTATTATGAGGAACAATCAAATTAAAGGTAGACCTATTGTAATCGAGCCTGCAAAAGGTAAAGATAAAAGATAAAAAAATAAATGTATATTTAAGCTTTAAAGTGGTATAATTCTAATAAGATAGTTATTAACTTCAGTAATTTAGGGATGGAATAACTTAAAATTTTAAAGGAGAGGATTATATGGCGAAGTTAAGTGTAATCGAGGGAATTGGACCGGCATATGAAGAAAAATTAAAAGAAGCTGGTGTAAGTTCAATTGAAAACTTACTAGAAGTTTGTTCTAGCACAAAAGGCAGAAAAGAATTAGCAGTAAAAGTGGACCTTTCAGAAAAATTAATTCTTAAATGGGCAAATCATGCCGACCTTATGAGAATAAAAGGTGTAGGCGGAGAATATGCTGAATTACTAGAAGCTTCAGGAGTAGACACTGTACCGGAATTAGCTCAAAGAAATCCTGAAAATCTATATAACAAAATGGTAGAAGTTAATGAAGAAAAGAAATTAGTTAGAAAGCTACCGACTGAAAAACAAATACAAAAATGGGTAAAAGAAGCAGATTCTTTACCAAGAGCATTAAATTACTAATAGCAAAACTACGAACCACGGAATATTGAATTTCGTGGTTTTTTTAAACTTGAAATATAAAAAGGAGTATAACTTTGATAAAAATAATAGCAGACTCAACCTGTGATTTGAGTGATGAAATTTTAAAAAAATACAATATAGCAACAGTGCCATTGAATATTTTGATTAATAATAAGAATTACAAAGATAGAGTCGATATAGAACCGGAAGAATTTTACGAAATGTTACCAAAATTAGAAAAACTACCAACAACCTCTATGCCAAGTCCTGCGGAATTTTCAAGGGAGTATAAAAGAGCTCAAGATGAAGGTTTTGATGAGATACTATGTATATGTATGTCAAGTGGAACCAGCGGTTCTTACCAATCTGCAGTAATTGCACAGAAGGAGTATTTAAATGAAAATAATAATGGGAAAATTCATGTTGTAGATTCAAAGTGTATGAGTCATGGCAGTGGATATCTTGTTCTGAAAAGTTCCTTATTAAAAGAAAAAGGAGCTAGTTTTAATGAGTTAGTAGATTTTAATGAAACCTATAAAACTAACGTTAAGCATTTTTTATCAGTAGATGATTTAAATAATCTCATAAAAAGTGGAAGATTGACTAATGTAAGTGCTATGATAGGAAAATTACTTAGAGTAAAACCAATAATGTCTATGAAGAATGGAAAAGGTTCAATAGTTGCAAAAGTAAGAGGAACTAAGAAAGTATATGAACATTATATAAACGAATTTAAAAAAAGAGTAGATGAAGAACTAACAGATTTCATAATTATTGGGTATACTTCAGATTTATCATACGCTGAAGAATTAAAGAATAAATTAGTTGAAGAAACAAATTTAACAGATACTATCTATATAATGCAAATGGGTGTTTCTGTAGGAACTCATGTAGGACTAAGAGGATTATCCATGTATTTTATTGAAAAGGGTCATAGACATGATGGACTTATATACAACCAAATGAATCAATTACTTGAGAAGAAAGATGAAATTTTGAAGATGATTAATAGAATAAAGAAAAAATAAAAACTTAGCTAAACCAACAATTTTATTAGCATATGCCAAAAAAATTGTTGGTTTTATATTCAAATTTTTTAGATTTAATGTTATAATTAATTTCCATTAGCATTTCTAAAAGTTTCATGTCATGAATAAAGGGAGCAATTTCTGTGCTCTAAATTCAAAATCGTACTAATATAATTTAATAATATTACGAATACCAAGGTAACAATAAAAAGAGTATCTGTATTATAGATTTGACAGAAAGGAATGATGTCATGGATTACATCCCCGTATTACTAATTCTAATACCTGTAGTTGCATCTATGGTAGTATATCTTACATATAATAAGTATGGGAATTATATTGTTTTTATAAGCCAAGGAACTATAACTATACTAGCATTAAAATTTTTCCAAATAAGTAAAGGTTTCAAAGAACCTGTGTTTCTTAATCTTGGAAACTGGAATCAAACTGCAGGAATAGTATTAAAAAACGATAGTCTATCTTTTGCCTTTATAGCATTAACTATACTAATGTGGTGGGCAGCCATATTTTACTGTTGGAAAATAAGAGGACAGGATTCTAAATTTATGTTTTTGCTTATGTTTCTAGAAGGTATATATTTAGGCATGCTGCAAACTAACGATATTTTTAATCTTTTTGTATTTATAGAATTAATAACTATTGTATCAACAATACTCATTTTGTATAAAAAAGATGGATTTTCTGTAAGAGCAGGATTATATTATCTACTCTTTAACAGCGTTGGGATATTATTTTACCTGCTTGGTATGGTTATGATATACAATCTGGTAGGTACTTTAAATATTGAGTTGCTTACTGAAGAATTAAAAATGGTGGATAATGTTAGGTTTTTAACTATAAGTTACATATTCATTATGGCTGCAGTTGGAGTTAAATCAGCTTTCTTTCCTGTTTTCAATTGGCTACCGAAAGCTCATAGTGCGGCACCATCATCTATTTCAGCTTTGCTATCAGGGTTGCTTGTTAAAACTGGTCTGTATGTCTTTATTAGAATTGATCAGATGTACACAAACATAAGTTTAGGAAATTTCTTTTTAGTACTAGGTTTTTTTACAGCTATAACTGGAGTAATGTTTGCTTTAAGCCAAAAAGATATGAAGCAAATTCTTGCTTTTCACACAGTTTCTCAGGTAGGGATTATGATGATTGGACTTAATGCCATGGACAAAACAAAGGCTATTGGGGGCTTGATGCACATCTTTAATCATGCATTTTTCAAATCCTTGTTATTTTTAGGTGCAGGAGTCATTATTACTAAGTACAATAAAAGAAGAGTCACAGATATAAGAGGTGTATTTAAAAAAATGCCTTTAGTATCTATTTTCATGATAATAGGTATGCTATCAATCACAGGAGCTCCTATGTTTAATGGTTATGTTAGTAAGACTATTATTAAATATGGATTAAATGGAAATGCAGCTGCAGAATATGGTTTGAAAATTATTAATTTTGGAACTATTATTTCATTTATAAAAATGTCTCAAATTTTTTTGAAAGATAACAAATATAGTGAGGGAATAACAGCAGTAAAAAAAGAAAAATATTTAAGTGTAAAAATAGCACTAGCTATTCCAGCAGTACTTTGTATTACCTTAGGTATATTTTATACTCCAATAATTAGTTATTTATTAAATGTTGATATATCCTACGTTTACAGTATGGAAATATCAAATTTCATAGATTACTTAATTAATTTAGGTATAGGATTTATAATATATAAGTTATTGATTGAGAAAGATTATAAGTTCATAAAAGTTTTAAGACATACAAATATATCTTTCAGCACGTCAAATTATCTACTTGTATTATATATATTTATAATGATGATTTGGAAATGGTAAAAAATTGAGGAGGATTACTATGAGAAATGAAAAAGATAAAATCAATGCAATTATTCTTGAAGTTACGTCTCTACTTTTAGAATTAGGCGGAAAAGATATATGTATTTATGTAGAAGAACAGGAAGATAAATATATAATCAAAATGTCTATATCCCATACAGATATAAGCAACGAAATAATAGAGAAGTTAAATAAAACTTTAAATTCAGATAATGTTGGGGAAGTTGAAGGATACTACTGGGAGCTGCTAGGGAAAGGTAAAAATAGAGATAATCTATATATAATAGGTAGTTTAATTGATAAAGCAGAGATTAGATATTTGAATGATGATGAACTTGAAATTATAATGCATAGAGAGAAGAGGTAGTACATGAGAAGATTTAGAAACAATTATAAACTTTTTATTGTTTTAATGGGATTTTGGCTTTTACTAAACATGAGTTTTAGACCTTTAAACCTATTTGCTGGTGCACTGATATGTTTGTTTGTAACTAAGTTTTCTGAAGGTATATTATACAATCATCGAGGTTTTGTATTCAAATCTATTGATATAAAAGTATTAATACCCTATACATTTAATTTATTTAAAGAAATATATATATCTTCTTTTAGCTATATAAAGAGAATAATTAAAAAAGACTGTCAACCTTTCATTACGGAAATAGAACTTAAGGTTAAAGATCCTCTTATTATAGCCATTATCGCAAACTCTATTACCTTAACACCAGGTACCATAACTGTGAATGCTGATGGAAATAAATTAACTGTTTTATCACTAAAGGATTGCAAAGAAGGTCCGGATACGGTGAGAAAAGAAATAAGAGAAAATTTCGAAAGATTTTTTATTTAACATAATTGGAAGGATGAAATTTATGATTTTAATTGTTACTATGTTTTTTCTGGTAGGAGCGATGCTGTTTTCCTTAATAAGATTAATAATCGGTCCGACTATATGGGACAGATTACTGGCATTGAACCTTATTTCGGCAAAAACTATATTATTAATAGCTTTGTATGCTGTATATACGGAAAGGCCTGTGCTGTTGGATATTTCTTTATCTGCAGGAATAATAGGATTTTTAACAATAACTCTTTTTGCAAGATTTATTATAGCAGGAGGTAGATCTAATTGATAGGTAGAATTCTTTTGGTCGTTTCATGGATTTACATATTTTTTGGAATTTTAGGTATATTTAGATTCTCTAATATGTACTCTAGATTACTGACCAGCAGCAAAATTGACACAGTAGCTTCAATTACGGCTATAATTGCTCTTGTTTTTTACACGGGAATAGGAGAATACACTGTAAAACTAATATTAATATTAGTTTTCATATTAATCACAGGTCCTATAAGCAATCACATTATAGTTAGATCAGCGTATCTAAACGAAATACCTGTTGATGAAAAGGAGGTAAAGGGATGGAAACTGTAGTACTAGCAAATTTTATCCAGGTACTTCTAATTATTATAACTATAGCTTTAGTAGCAAATAAAAATAACACAGTAGTAGCTATTTTATTTTCGGTTTCTTCTTTGTTTTTAGCCTTGCTTTATTTTTTAAACAAGGCACCGGATGTTGCTCTTGCTGAGATTGCAGTAGGAAGTGCTATAATGCCTCTAATACTAATAATATCTATTTCAAAGCAGAGAGAGTATGTTGTTATAACTCATGTTAAGGATGATTTTATAAATTCTCTATCCGGAGAAGGGAGAAGAGTCCTTCAAGATTTTGCAGATAATAATAATTTAGAATTAAAAATATACGATAGAGATATAGATAATATTAAGGGGATATTTCGAGAAAGAAATGTTGATTTAATAGTTGATAGATCTGATGATAATAAGACTTATTATTTAAGAGGCAAAAAAAGTAGTTTGCTTATAAATAAACTTGAAAACAAGGTTAAAAATATAGATAATATTAAAATCATAAAAGAAGAAGAGGTAGAAACTAATGATTAAAAAAATAACCTTAGTTGGTATGTTGGTCTTTATGTTATTTGTTTTTTCAACTAACATATCATGGCTAGAGGGTAATATAGAAACAACTACAAAAGATTATTATATAGAAAATACATTATATGAAACTGGTTCTAAAAATATAGTTACAGGTATTTATTTGGATTACAGATTATTTGATTCTATTTTTGAAACCAGTCTATTACTTATAACAGTATCAGGGATTACCTTTATGTATAAAAAAGATGATCCTTCAATATAGAGAGGAGTAGTAAAATGAAAAATTCTCAAATATTAGCATGTGTTAGTCGAGTGCTTTTTCCTTTTATTTTGGTATTTGGATTTTATGTAATTGTAAATGGACACCTAACTCCTGGTGGAGGATTTCAAGGAGGAGCTATTTTAGCAACTGCTATACTTATTACATACTTTATAATACCCGAAAGAATTAATATTATAGATGGATTAGTAAGACTTGAAAAACACTTATTCTTATGGATAATAGTAGTGGGATCTTTAAGTTTAATTACTAAAGGAACTTTTTTTACAAATCCACTACCTATACCAGCAGCAATTAGCTTTAAGAGAATATTCTTGGTTTTATTGAATTTTCTTATAGGTAGTAAAGTTGCAATTGGTTTAGTAGCTATATTTTCAAGCTTTATTGAAGAAGGAAGGAGTTAATATGAATCCAATATTATCGTTTGTTATAATTTTAATTGGTTTATATGGAATGGTTACAAGTGAAAATATAATTAAATCTATTATATGTTTTAGTATAATAGAAACAGCTTTAATACTGTTGTTTTTAAATTTAGGGAATATTGGACTAGGAGACATTCCAATAATTATTGAGGGAATACCTAATATGGTAGATCCACTTCCTCAAGCATTAATGATTACTACTATAGTAATAGGTGCTTCTACTACTGCCCTTGCTTTCATGATAAGCATAAAGATCTTTCACTACTACGGTACTTTAGAATGGGACGAGCTACTAGAAAGAGAAGGTTAAAATGAATATAGATTTGATACCTGTCTTATTGATATTGATACCTGTTATAACTGGTGTTTTAATATATATAACCCACCACTATAAATTTAATATGCTGGTATTTTTAGGTCAAAGCATTGTTACAGGACTGGCTTTAAGATACTACTTTTATGTTGATAGACTTAAAGGTGAAGTATTTCTAAATCTTGGAAATTGGAGTGAAAAAATCAGTATTGTATTGAAAAACGACTATCTATCTATGACTTTTATTTTTTTAACCATTATAATGTGGTGGATGGTCATTATATATTCTTGGAAAGAAAGAAAAAAAGACTCTAAATTTTATTTCTTCCTATTATTTTTAGAAGGAGTATTCTTTGGATTGCTTCAAACAAATGATTTGTTTAATCTTTTTGTTTTTATAGAAATTACTACAATAATATCAACAATACTTATTCTTTACAAAATGACAGGAGAGTCAGTGAGAGCGGGACTCTACTACCTGCTGTTTAACAGCGTTGGGATAATGTTTTTTCTTATTGGAATGGCTTTTATATATTATTCTGAAGGGACTTTAAATATTAACACTTTGACAGGAAGAATAAATATAATTCAGGGACTAAATCTAACAAATATTTCCTACATATCTATTATGGCAGCAATTGGAGTTAAGTCAGCATTTTTTCCTGTTTACAACTGGCTTCCTAAAGCTCATAGTGCTGCACCTTCGGTTATTTCGGCTTTGCTATCGGGACTTTTAGTAAAAAGTGGTCTATACGTTTTTATAAGAATTAATTCAATGTACGGCTTAGAGACTTTTAGAGAATTTTTTATAATCTTAGGATTATTCACTGCCATATCTGGAGGGATTTTTGCAGTAAGCCAAAAAGATATTAAACAAATTTTAGCATTTAGTACTGTATCTCAAATTGGAATAATAATGATAGGGTTAAATCAAGTAGATGGGGATATTATAGGAGGAATACTTCATATAATCAATCATGCTTTTTTTAAGTCCATGCTTTTTTTAAGTGCCGGTATAATAATTAAGACCTATAAAGAAAATGATACTAATATTATAAGAGGTATATTTCATGAGTTACCATTAATTGGGATATTTATATTAGTAGGTTTTTTTTCATTATCAGGAATGCCAATTTTTAATGGTTATATTAGTAAAAGTATTATTAAATACGGAATCAACAATGATTTTGTGATAAACACAATGCATTTCATAGATATACTCACTATAACTTACTTTATGAGAATTCTACAAATATTTAAAGAACCGGAAGAATTGAAAATTAAATATAAAATAAAGAGTTGTAATAACTCTAAAGTACCAGTAGTAATTTTAGGATTGCTATGTATAATTTTAGGAATTTTTTATCAACCTATCGGAGAACTATTATTAAAAACACCAATTAAATACATAAATCTGATAGATAAAAAAGAATGGATTCTATATTCTTTTAAACTAATAACAGGTTATACTTTATATAAATATGTTATCGAAAAAGATTATGCTATAATTAAAAAAATTAGAAAAACAAATATAACTTTCCCTAATACTAATTACCTATTTATTATTTTTATTACCATAATGTTACTGTGGAAACTGTAGTTAATAAAATAAATGTTAAATTTTCTTAAGAATAAAAACATTGCAAACGTTTCTATTTTATAATATATTAGAGATACTACATAAAAAATTGTAATTAAGAGGTATTCGGTTTATATTTTATTGTTTACTTTAGAACTTGAAAAAAACTTGAATTAACTTTCTTTATAGGGTATATTATAAGTAAATAATTGGGACTAAGTTTAAACATTTTAAAAAGGTAAAATCAACAAATCTGGTCTGACCAATACTAATATAAGTAATTGGGTATTCATTCGATAAACCTAAAAAACAATAAAACAAATGAATATTTTAAATACTGTTAGGAATAATTATGGAGTTGTAAAAATATTATAAATAATTTTTTTAGTTTTATTATGGATATAAATTCAAATAGAATTTTTCAAAAAATTCTATTTGAATTATTATCAAATATATATTAATAGGAGGAATTAAATGTTTAGGAAAATCACAGTTTTATTACTAGTGATAGTAATGGTTTTTAGTTTAGCAGCTTGCGGTCAGCCAGCTGATGAACCAGAAGAACCAGCAGAAGAGCCGGCAGAAGGCGAAGAGCCAGCGGAAGAAGCAAATGAAAACTGGAAAATTGGTATAGCGACTGGTACTGTTTCACAGAATGAGGAAGAGTACAGAGCAGCTCAGCAGATACAAGAAAAGTACGGTGAAGAGCATGTACTTATCCAAACTTATCCTGACAAATTTATGGATGAGCAGGAAACAGTTATAGCTAATATAGTAGGAATGGCATCAGATCCTGATGTTAAAGCTATTATTGCTGTACAGGCTATTCCTGGTACAGCTGCAGCATTTGAAAAGGCTAGAGAAATGAGAGGAGATGACATACTACTTATTTCCGGTCAAGTTCAGGAAGATCCAGAAATGGTTTCTTCAAGAAATGATATTGTACTTCAGCTTGATGATTTAGGAATGGGACCTGCAATGGTAGAACAGGTTAAAAAGCAGGGAGCTGAAACTTTCGTACATTACTCTTTCCCTAGACATATGTCTTACGCTCTATTATCAACGAGAAGAGATATATTGAGAGATTTATGTGAAGAAGAAGGAATCGAATTTGTTGAAGTAGATTCACCGGATCCAACAGGAGATGCTGGAATATCTGGATCACAACAATTTATCCTTGAAGATGTGCCTAAACAAGTTGATAAATATGGTAAAGATACTGCATTCTTCTCAACTAACTGTTCACAGCAACCACCATTAATAAAAGCTGTATATGATGCTGGAGCTATTTATCCACAACCATGCTGTCCATCACCATATCATGGATTCCCTTCAGCTTTACAGATAGACATTCCTGAAGATAAGCAGGGAGATACTGAATGGATGATAGAACAGATAAGAGCTAAAATGTCAGAAAACAATATGACTGGTAGAATGTCAAGCTGGCCTGTACCTATGGCTATGTCATTTATGAGATCAAGTGCAGATTATGCTGTTGAATGGATAAATGGAGACATTGAAGAAAGATGGGACCAAGCTGCAATGGAAAGATTAATGTTTGAAGACGCTGGAGTTGAAATGAGATTTAGTCCATTAGAGCAAGATGGTACAGTGTATGATAACTACATGATGATTATTAGTGATTACGTAGACTTTTAAGAAAACAATAAATATAACAACAAAAATAATTGATAGCAAGATTTAAAATCTTGCTATCAACTTATTAAGACTTATGGAGGGACAAGATGGACAATGAGTATTTGTTAGAAATGAAAAATGTTACCAAGACTTATTACGGTAATACTGTACTTAAAAATGTCGATCTTTCAATTAAACCAGGAGAAATTCATTGTTTAATGGGTGAAAACGGAGCTGGAAAATCAACTCTTATGAATATTCTTTTTGGAATGAATGTAATTCATTCAACTGGTGGGTTTGAAGGGGAGATATTTTTTGATGGAGAAAAAAGAGATATAAAATCATCTTTCGATGCAATGAATTTAGGGATTGGTATGGTTCATCAAGAGTTTATGCTTATTCCTGATTACAGTATTACAGAAAACATTAAGTTAAATAGAGAGCTTACTAAAGATAATTTTGTTAGCAGATTATTCGGGCCGAGATTAAAAACAGTAGAATATGCAAAGATGGGTAGAGATGCAAGAAAAGCTTTAGATAAAGTAGAGATGAATATAGATGAATGGATTGCAGTTGCTGGATTACCTGTAGGCTATATGCAGTTTATTGAAATAGCAAGAGAAATTGATAAAACAGGAATTAAATTTTTAGTATTTGA
Source organism: Clostridia bacterium (assembly GCA_041642175.1). Taxonomy (GTDB): domain Bacteria; phylum Bacillota; class Clostridia; order Tissierellales; family Dethiosulfatibacteraceae; genus UBA8670. The sequence goes on along the minus strand of JBEPWV010000001.1, from coordinate 2,480 downwards.
TGAACCAACAGCTGTACTTACAGAAAGTGAAGCAACAAACTTGCTGAAAATAATGAGAAAGCTTGCAGATTCAGGAATAGCAATACTATTTATAACACATAGATTAGATGAAGTAATAGAAATATCAGACAACATTACAGTATTAAGAGATGGAGAGTTAGTAGCTAAAAAGAAAACTTCGGAAACTACCAGCAGAGAAATAGCAGAGCTTATGATAGGTAGAAAAATAGAATTATCAGGAAAAGAAACAAAAAACATTGATACAACCAAAGACCCTATATTAGAACTTAAAGATTTTAAAGTAAAAATGCCTGGTGAAGAAGTAAAAGGTATAGACCTTAAACTTTATGAAGGAGAAATTTTAGGCATCGGAGGTCTGGCAGGGCTAGGTAAGCTGGGTATATCAAATGGAATTATGGGACTTTATCCAACTTCAGGCGAGATAATTTTAAGAGGAGAAAATATAACTAATCCAGTTACTAAAGAAATGCTTGAGAAAAAAATCGCTTTCGTTTCTGAAGATAGAAAAGCAGTTGGACTGGTAAATGATGCTACCATTGAATTAAATACTGTATTTACTGCTATGAATATAAACAATGACTATTTAAAAGATTATAAGTTTTTTACTCTTAGAGATAAGAAAAAAATTCAAGAACGTACAGAAAAGATGATTGAAGATCTAGATATAAGATGTACAAGTTCAAAACAAATGGTTGGAAGCCTTAGCGGCGGTAATCAACAAAAGGTGTGTATAGCAAGAGCTCTTACACAGGATCCGGAAATAATTCTTGTATCAGAGCCTACTAGAGGGATAGATATAGGAGCTAAAAAAATTGTACTCGATTTACTTAAAAAACTAAACAAAGATTATAATATGACTATAATGATGACTTCTTCAGAGCTTAATGAATTGAGAAATATATCAGACAGGATTGCCATAGTGACTGAAGGAAAAATTGCGGGGATACTTCAACCAGAAGATAACGATGCAAACTTTGGTTTATTAATGGCAGGAAAATCTATAGAAAATGATGAAGATAGGAGGGATCAAGATGGCGACATTCATTAAAGATATTGGATTTCCTAGATTTATGATGACACTCCTACTAATCATAATATTAATAACAGCTGTAGTAGTAGGAATACCAATAGGAATGATATTATCGGATCTTATCCAAAGGGTTGGTATGTATGGAGTAATAGTACTGGCAATGGTTCCTTCAATACAATCTGGAACTGGACCAAATTTTGCTGTTACAATAGGAATTGTAATGGGTCTTTTAGCAGCAACAACAGCAATTGAATTTAATCTTGTTGGAATGCCAGCATTTGTTTTTGCAGTTGCAATGGCTCTTCCACTTTCTATAATTGTTGGAATTTTGTATGGGAAATTATTAAATGCCTGTAAAGGTGCAGAGATGACTATATCCACCTATACCGGTTTTTCTATTGTACAGTTAATGTGTATTGCATGGATAGTAATACCCTTTAGTAGTCAGATAATGCGTTGGCCTATAGGTAGAGGATTAAAGACTACCTTTACTCTTGAAAGTACACTATATAAAGTACTGGATAATTTTCTTTACTTTAAAATAGGAAATGTAGAAGTACCTACAGGATTACTACTTTTCTTTTTTGGTGCCTGCTTCTTAGTTTATGCTTTCACACAAAGTAAAATGGGGACAGCTATACAACTTGGCGGGATGAACAATAAATTTGCAGTTGCATCAGGTGTAGATATTGATAGAGGAAGAATAGTCGCTAATGTTATTTCTACTTATTTAGGAGCTGTTGGAATTATTGTTTATGCACAGAGTTTTGGGTTTATTCAACTTTATACTGCTCCTCTAATGATGGCATTTCCTGCAGTAGCAGCAGTATTAATTGGTGGAGCAACGGCAAGCAGAGCGAAAGTAAGCCACGTAATTATAGGAGTTATTCTATTCCAAGGTGCTCTTACTAGTTCCATGCCGGTATTAAATGAGATTATTCCATTTGGAAGTGTTGCAGAAATTTCGAGAATGATTGTACAAAACGGAATAATTCTATACGCTCTTACTAAAGTGGATGGAGGACAGTAATATGGCAGATATAGCAAAAAATACAAAGAAAACAAGTGTAAAAAGCTTATTAACAAAAAATGTAGTAACACTTATATTTATATTTTTAACAGTAGCAGGTATTATGTTATCAGACTTACCGGTATTTTACTTGGCAAATGAGATGATGACAAGAATAACCAGAAATACTTTCCTTGTTCTATCACTGATAATCCCTATAACAGCGGGAATTGGTCTTAACTTTGGTATTATTGTTGGAGCAATGGCGGGACAGATAGCTTTAATTATTGCTTTATACTTTGGATGGACTGGATTAGGAGGACTTTTACTAGCCTGTGTAGTTGCCACACCTATTGCAATTTTCTTCGGATATTTAACTGGAGTGTTGTTTAACAACACAAAAGGTCAGGAAATGATAGC